>JBDSBX010000058.1:0-2814 GCA_039921365.1 Sphingomicrobium sp.
TACGCCCAACCCGAGGCTGCCGATAGCCAATGGCATCATGAAGCCATGTTCGATGACGCCCTTGCCGAGCGCGATTGCGCCGAGGACCATCGCCAGGGTCAGGCCGATTTCGTGGATGATCGGGCTGCCGAGGAAGCCGCCGGCGGACGCCAGCAGGCCGAGCACGACGGCGGTCGCCAGGCAATGAACCATGCACAGGCCCGACAGCCCGATGGCGAGTCGGTCCAGCTGGCCGAGCGGGCGGGCTCGCGAAGTTTCGAACGTGGCTTGTGGCATCTGATACATTACGGGGGCGGATATATCGCCACTTGGCCCAGGATACAATATCACATTGCAGATTTTTTCGCTGGTCTTGCGACCCGCCGACCGCTCGGGCCATAGGCGCGGCGATATGGAAGCGGCCGTCCCATCCCGACGATTGTCCACCCGCGGCTTGCCGCGGCCTAGGGCGCTGTCGAACCTGCTGCTCGCCATCGCCGTGCTGGTTTTCGTGATGGTGGTCGTCGGCGGCATCACCCGGCTCACCGAAAGCGGGCTGTCGATCACCGAATGGCGGCCGCTGAGCGGCGCCATCCCGCCGTTGAGCGCGGCCGACTGGAACCACGCATTCCAGCTCTACATGAAGACGCCTGAATACCGCCAGATCAACGGCCCCGCCGGCATGGACCTGGCCCAGTTCAAGCAAATCTATTTTTGGGAATGGCTGCACCGGCTGCTCGGCCGGCTGATCGGCCTCGCGTTCGCGCTGCCGCTGGCCTGGTTCGCGATCCGCCGCGCGATTCCGCGCGGTTACGGATGGAAGCTCTTCGGCTTGCTGCTGCTCGGCGCAGCGCAGGGCGGGCTTGGCTGGTACATGGTGATGTCCGGGCTCGCCGACCGCACCGACGTCAGCCACTTCCGGCTGAGCGCCCACCTGCTCCTGGCGCTGGCGATCATGGGTGCCTTGATCTGGGTTGCGCTCGACTTGCGCTGTCTCGCCGCCAACGAGGCCGACAAGCCTTCGCGGCTGACCGGCCTGGCGCTGCTCGCTCTGACGGCCCTGTTCGTGCAAATCTTGTACGGCGCGTGGGTCGCGGGCCTCGACGCCGGGCCCGTCGCCAATAGCTGGCCGCTGATGCACGGCCGCCTGGTCCCCGACGGCATCGACTGGTCGTTGGGCCCAAGCCACACGCTGACCTACGACCCGTTCCTGGTCCATTTCATCCATCGCTGGTGGGCGTGGGCCGTGGTGGCCGTACTGCTCGTCTTCGCGCACCGGGTCCGCGGCCACAGCCGGCCACCGGCCTTCGCCATCCACGCCGCGCTCGCCGCCCAGATCTTCCTCGGCATCGCCACGGTGCTGACGGGCGTCGCGATCTGGCTCGCCGGGCTCCATCAGGCGGTCGGCGCACTTCTCGTCGCCGCCACCGTCTGGGGCGCACACGCGCACGGCCGCTGCGCCATCGGCGGAGCCCCCGAGGCGGCCTCCGCACCCACCTGATCCGTGCAAATCCGATCCGAATCAGACGCATTACCGCTGTCCAAATCAGGAACGGGAACGTAATGAGCGTCGTCGCCGGTCCGGTGCTTTGACGCCGGTGACCGAGGGCGCCGGAGAGCTCTTGCAACCGACAAGGGAGGCAGGGATGCCCAAGCAAGCCTATTACGCCGCACGCGCGATCGCCGAGCGCCTGCAGGCTCAGGCCGCGACCGATGCGCGCGCCGCCGCGGCCCATATGGAAATGTCGGCCCGCTATCAGGCTCTCGCCGCCGACCCCGGACTGGATCCGCCGACCAGCCGCCACCCGGCCGGCCAGGGGCCGCGCGACGTCCTCCTTTATCCGCAGCCTTCGCTGGCGTGGACCCCGACCGACTAACCGCCACCTCTACAAGCGAATCCGCCCGTCGACCTTTTCTTTGCGGTGGACGTCGACCATCAGCAGCATCGCCAACCAACGCCGCGACCGCTGCGGGGT
Organism: Sphingomicrobium sp.; assembly: GCA_039921365.1. Lineage (GTDB taxonomy): Bacteria > Pseudomonadota > Alphaproteobacteria > Sphingomonadales > Sphingomonadaceae > Sphingomicrobium. The sequence goes on from JBDSBX010000058.1 coordinate 1,956, forward strand.
GAAGCCAAGTTCGACCGTCCGCTCAAGCGCCGCCGCATAGGTCCCGAACAAGCGGTCCCACAGCGGCATGTCACCGAAGTTGCGCGCGTGGACGTCGCGCTCGTGGTGAAGCAGATGCGCCTCGGGCCGCTGGATGAACCACCCGCTCCACGCCGGCGTCTTGATGTCCCAATGCTGGTAGAGCGTCACCAGGAATCCCCACAGCCCGCCCCACGCCGCGGCGTGCGCGGTGACATGGAGAAGCCCCGCGGCAAGGAGCGCGCACAGCACACCCTGCACCAGCGAATCGACCGGATGAAAGATGAACGACGACGAGATGTCGACCCGCGCAACGCCATGATGAAGCTGGTGCCCGGCCCGCCACAGCAGGTCGAAATAATGCATCGTGCGGTGCGCCCAATAGCCGAAAAACGTGGTCAGTGCCCACACCGGAAGCGCCGCCCAATTGCCCCACGGCTCGAGGTCGACGATGGCCATCGGCGGCAGATAGGGCACCAGCAGCAGCGGCGCGTAGACGAACACCGCCAGCGAAAGGGCCAAGCCGGCCAAACCGATCAGCCTCCAATGCCGAATTTGCGGCTGCTCGCGCTTCGACGGCAACAGCGCCTCGATGCCGAGGAACAGTAGAAAGCTGCCGGGCAACGCCAGCAACATCGCGGTGTCGAAGTCCATCGCATCATCCCCCTTGCGACCGGCCGATGGCGCTCACTACCTCGCTTGCCAGGAACTAGTCAAAAAGCGGCCGCAGAGACCTGTGCTCATGGCTCCGTCCAGAACATGGGGTAACATGATACCCGTCAACAAACGCCCAGTTTTGCTTGACTTTCGGACATTCAACCGCAATTAGCCCGCTCACAGG
>JBDSBX010000059.1:0-10565 GCA_039921365.1 Sphingomicrobium sp.
GATTTGCTCGCCCTCTACCGGGAACTCGTTGCGGCTGATCATCGTCCAGAGTGTCTGACCGGCGCCCGGGAAGCGGCTCGCGAAGATGCCGAACTGGAGCGTTCGCTCATAAGGCCGCCACTCGGCACTGGTGAATAGCGGGCGGAAGCGGCGCAGGATCATCGCAACCCGTCGCAGGGTCTCGGCGTCGCGATCGGTCAGTTCGTTCCAGAAGCCGAAGACATTCTCCCAGGCGACATAGCCGATGCCGTTAAAGAAGGCGTGCTGGAGGTCGTTGGTGCGGTTGCGGCTCCAACGGTTCTCGATGTTGACGATATGGCGCGGCTCCAGCCACTTGAGCTTGACTACTGTCGGGATGGACTCATCGGGGATACGCTTCGACCAGCTCTGAACGTTCCAGGAAAGGATATGGTCGCCCGCATGGGCGGTGCTCTCCGGCGCCAGCACGACCGGCCGGCCGCGCGCCTCGCAAGCCTTGTGGAAGGCGAGCGGCACACCGCTGTAGGTGTCGCCGTTGATGCCGTCGGCGCCCGTCGCGAACACGAGCTCCGCCATCCGCTCCCAATCAGAGGCTTCGTTCGGCTTCGTGCCATTGTCCCAGGCCATGGTCGGGAGGAACACCTTAACGCTGCGGCGATGGAAATCGGCGACCACGCCTTTCAGTCCTTCGACGCCGCCGGGGAGGTCGTATGCGAGGTCGAACTGGCTGCGGTCGTCCACACCTATATCGGGGTAAATGTACCAGATGAGCACCGAGTCCACGCGGCCGAACCGGCTTTCAAGATCGTCCAGATATCTGTCGACCGTGTAGCGCCCCGCCATCGCGTCGTAGAAGTAACGGTCCTCGACCATCGTCAGCACATGAACAAAGTTGCCCTGCGCCCATTCCAGCTCCGGATGGCGGTACAAGCTGTCGTCAAAGCCGATCCGGATATGATGCTCGCTCCGCCATTCGGTGAAACCGCGAACCCATTCGTCGGCGTCCGCGTCGGCGTCGACGCGCCAGCGACCCATTTCCTGGAATGGCCACGGGAGCAACCGCCCGGGCGTCGGCAGATAGAGTCCGGTTAGCGCATGCGAGACTTTGTAGCTGCTGGTGGTGCGGATTGGCGAGGACGTCATTGGACCTCTTCGTCAACGTCAGTGGTCAGGGGTGCCTTGGCGCAATAAGCAGCCAAGGTGGTGGAGCCCGCCAAGCCGGCATCACCTTTGGCGATCATGGCTTCGACCTCCGCGCGGCTGGGAATGCTCGATTGTGCGCCGGCTCTCGTGGTGGCCAAGGCGGCCGCGGCGCAGGCGGTCCTCAGCGCCTCGGGCAGCGCCGCGCCGTCGCAAAGCGAAGCGGCGAAGACCCCACAGAAAGTGTCCCCGGCCGCGGTCGTGTCGACCGGGGTCACCTCGAACGGGGGCTGGAGGTGGAGCTGGCCATCGCACAACGCGCAGGCGCCGCGCCCACCGAGCGTCACCACCACGCAGGGCACGTCCAAACGGAAACGGTCGAGGCGGTCGATGATTGAGCCGTCGCGCTCGGCGATAGCGGCAAGCTCATCCTCGTTGACTACCAGCACGTCAATCGAGGCGAGCAGATCGGCTGGAAGAGGCCGGGCCGGGGCGGCGTTGAGGATGACGCGAACCCCCGCCGCGCGCGCCGCGCGGGCATAGGCGATGACGGTGTGCAACGGCGTTTCGAGCTGAAGGACCAGCCCGTCGACGCCGGCAAGATCTGGAAGGTCGGCAGGAGCGAGCGAGGCGTTTGCACCGGGCGCGACGGTAATCGCGTTCTCGGCGTCGTACGATACGGTGATCAACGCGGCGCCGGTCGGCCGCTCGCTCCGCACCACATGCAGCTTGACCCCGGCGTCAGCAAGCGAGCGCTCCAACAGGCCGGCCGTCGGATCGTCCCCCAGCGCCAGCAGCATCGCAGTTGCCGCACCACCGGCGCGCGCGGCCGCGACGGCCTGGTTCGCCCCCTTGCCGCCCGGCACGATCGCGAGGTCATCGCCTAGCACCGTCTCCCCCGGCGCGGGGATATGAGGCGCCCGGACGACGAAATCAGCGTTGGCGGAGCCGGCCACAAGAACTTGGCCGTCGGGCCTCGACATCGTCACTCCGGTTCCCTCATTTCCCGTAAGCGCAACGCGGTCAGAAATCGCTGCGCAGGTTCAGCGACACTACCCGGCCGCGGCCGGCGAAATAGTTCTGGAAGAAGTCGATCTGCGAGAAAGCGAGGAAATAATATTTGTTGAACAGGTTCTCCACGCCCAGAGAAACCGTGCCGACCTTCGCCATCCGGTATTTCGCGGTCATGTCGAACAGGGTTCGCCCCGTGGTTCGCTCGCCTGTATTCGTGCGGCGGCCCATCAGCCGGTCCATCCCCAAGGAGATCGACGCGTCGGGCGTAGGTATCCAAGTGCCCGTCAAGTTGAGCTTGTCGGGCGAGATGTTGACGATGCCTAGTTGCACATTTATCGGCGTGACGACGTTGTTGCCGCTGGTCGTAAAGCCCTTCAGGTGGCTGTAGAGCGCGTTGAAGCGCAACTCCGGGATCGGCCGGATTTCTACGGTGGCATCGATGCCGGTGATGCGTATCGGCCGACGGATAAGGATGAAGTCCCTCGTGACCGGATCGACCGCCAGACCCGCACCAAGTTTCGAGAACGAGCGGTAGTAGGAGACGCCGGCGTTGCCCCAACTGCTGCGCCAATTGACCCCGATTTCCTTGTTTTCGAAGACTACCGCCTGCAAGTCGAGGATGCCTTTCACGGACTGGCCGGGCGTGCTGACGTTCCTGAGCGGAATGCCGACGTTGGGCAGCGTGAACCCCTCGCTATAGGCCACGAAGGCGGAGAGGCCGCCGCCGACTCGCACGATCGCGCCGGCGTTCAGCAGGTCGTTCTTGTATTTGAGCGTCCCGCCCTCGACAAGCCGGCGGTTGCGGAAAAAGGTCGTGGTGTAGTCGTCGACCTTGATCCTGCCGTCTTCATGGCGGACGCCGCCCGTCAAGGTCACTGGGCCGATGTCGTAGGATAGCTGCAGAAAGGGCCCGAAGCTGGTGTACTTCAAGAGCGGCACCCAGACCCGGTCGGTCAGCACCAGCCGCTGTTCGGTTTCGTCATAAACGGCGTCGATGCCGAAGCGCAGCTCGAACCCGTTGAACAGGAAATTAGGCCGTGTGTAGGACGTCCGCAGGCCATATTTTTTGGAGTTGATCTCCGACTGGTCGACCAAGGTGTCGATTGGCGCGATCAATGGATCCTGCCGGTCGGCGCCGTTTTCACCCGCGAATCGCATCGCCTGGCGCGCGAAATAGGCGGTGGCGACCAAGCTGCCGCCGAACAGGTCAGTGTGACTGTAGTTGAGTGCTGCCTGCTTGAAATCATTGAATTCCTGGCGCGTGATGTCCAGGCCGTTGACGAGCAGCGGGCCGGGTTCGGAGGTGTCAGGAAGACCCGATACACGACTACCCGGGACGTAATGGTAGTTCCCCTTGCCCTCGAGCCTGAAATAGCTGCCGGTCAGTTCGAGCCGCTGGGTGTCGCCCGCGCCGAAGTCCGTGCCGACTTTGGCGAAGAAATTGCGCTGCGTTGTATCGGCCAGCGAGAACGACGAGGAAAGGCCGATGCGCCGGCCCTTCGCGTCGTAGGCTATGCCGCGGTCGAGATGAGCTGCGGCCGCGAACAGGTCGAAGCCATCGCCCTTGTAGGCGACGTCGCCCTGGATCTTCCAGCCTTCGCTGTCGTCGTGGAACTGGGTGCCGAATCGGCCGCCGACGTTGAAGTGCAGGCCGTCGCGCGTCGCGCGCTTAGTAATATAGTTGACGACGCCGCCGGCCGCACCGATGCCTTCCGACGCGGAAGCGCCGCCGATCACTTCGATCCGCTCCACAATCGCCAAATCGGTGAAGGTCGCATTGCGGCTGCCGTCACGCAGCGGGGTCGACTGCGGGATGCCGTCGAGCAGATAGAGCGCGATGCGGCCGCGCAGCGTCTGGCCCAATGTGTTGCTAGTCTGGTTCGATTCCGAATAGCCAGGCACGGTCTTGGACAGCACCGCCGTCTGGTCTTCGGTGATGGCCAGTGACCGCTGCACTTCAGCGGGGGTTATGACGGTGATCGCGCCCGGAATCTTGTCGACCGCTTTCGGGGCCCGCGTGCCAGTGACGATGATCGTGCGTTGATCGGTATCGTCCTCCTCCGCATCCTCTGCCGGCGGGGCTCCAGAATCCTGCGCTGTTTCTCCAGGGGGTTGGGCCTGCTGGGCCAAGGCCGTGTGGCTGGTGCCGACAAGCAGCAAAGATGCGAGCGTCAGCCGCGCGAATTTTCTCATGTTGAACCCCCCTTGTTTTGCTGGTCGATCCTATGGGGCGCGAGAGGGGCGACAAACGGGGGCAGCCTGCGTTCAGGCCACACTTTTTCTGTCGTCCGATATGAGGCAAGAACCGGAACGCAGTTTTTCTGAGGTCTGAACATAGTGGTTCTAGCCGTGTCTGGCGCTATCAATAGCCGACCCAGCATATCACTGATCGGGGGCGGAGGGGAGTGATGCGCAGCAAATTGTTCGTGCCCGGCTCACGCCCGGACTTCTTCCGTAAAGCCTTGTCCAGCGAGGCCGATGCCCTCTCTTTTGACCTTGAGGATGCGGTACCGGAAGAGGGCAAGGGTTCCGCCCGCGCGCGTCTTGCTACCTTTCTCGCCTCGGACTCGGTGCGTGCCACCAGGAAGACGATCATTGTCCGGGTCAACGCTCCGTCAACACCGCATTTCCGACCCGATCTCGAAATGCTGGCCGAGGTGCGCATCGACCTCATCAACCTTCCCAAGGTCGAGGACGCGGATGCCGTGCGTGCCGCCGCCGAGATTGCAGCGGGGATTGTGCCCGCCCAGCTGCTCATCAACCTCGAGACGCCGCGCGCTCTGGCCCGGGCCGCCGCCATCGCCTCCGCCCACCCCGCGATCGCGGGCCTGCAGGCGGGCCTCAACGATTTGTTCGCGCCGCTCGGAATTGATCGCGTCGATCCCGCCAATGTGCGGATCGCCCTGTGGCCGATCCGGATTGCCGCGGCGGAGGCGGGTCTGTTCGCTTATGACGGCGCTTGGCCCGAGGTTCGCGACGAAAACGGCTTCCGTCGCGAAGCCGAACTGGCGCGCGGCATGGGCTTCATGGGCAAAAGTTGCGTTCATCCACGCCAGGTCGCGATCGCCAATCAGGTTTTTGAAAGCGGCGACGCCCTGGAACAGGCACGACGCCTCGTCGAGGCAGCGCAGGCGGCGGCGGCTCAAGGCCGGGGTGCCTTCCTGCTCGACGGGCGGATGATCGACCGACCTGAGATCGCTCGGGCCGAAGCCCTGCTGGCCCACGCGGAGACCGGACGATGACTCGCTTCCTCCTCTGTCTGATTAGCGCCTTGGCCCTCACGGTCTTCGCCGCCATTCCGGCCGGGGCAAAAGAAGGGGTTGCTGCCGTGAAGTCCGCGCGCCTGTCCGCGCTCCCCAGCGATGGCGCGCCGCCCGTCCTGGTCTTGGTCGGCGAGCGGCCGGTCGTCATCCAGGGGACGACCGCTCATGCGCTCGCCGGCGGACGGGACTGGGAGCGCCTCGACCGCCGTCGGCTCGGTATGAACCTGCCGATTGCGGGGAGCGTCGGCGACGGCACCAACGCCGCCCTGCTGCTTGGCGGTCCCCAGGGCGTCCAGCGTGTGGCCTTGCTGAGGCTCGACGGAATGGCGCTCGTGGGCCGGATGTTCGCGCCGCTGCCGGTTCCGCTACAGGGCGCACACGCGGCTTTCCAGGGCGGTGCAATCATCGTCACCGGACGGGCGGCGGACGGCGCCGCGCGGCTGTTCCGGATGGAGCTGGCGGGCGGCGCATGGGCCGAGCAGCCGGCATGGCTCGCCGGCGGCGCGGCCGTCAATCTGGTCGGTCAGGGCGCCGGCCTCTACGCCACGCTTGCCGATGGCAACCAGTGGCGCTGGACCGCCAAGACCGGATGGCAGGAGCGTGCGCGCGCACCCGGCCTTGTCGTGCCCCGTTCGGGGCGGGCGGTCAGCCAAGCCGGCCTCCTCTATTTAGTGGGCGACGGGAGCGGCACGGCGCGCCTCTACAGTTACAGCGCGATCACCGACGCCTGGGCCGAACTCGGGCACCGCCAGCGGGCGGATGCCGTGGCCAGCGTCCGATACGGCAATGGCATTCTGTCGGCCTGGCAGCGCGGCGGGCGGCTCGAGTTTGTGGCCGCCCAGCTCGAGTATCAGCGCCGCTCGTTCGGCCTGCTCGATTGGGCGATCATTATCTTCTACTTTGTGGCGATGCTCGCGGTCGGCTTCTATTTCTACCGCCGCGTGAAGCAGGGTTCGTCGAACGAATTCTTTCTTGGCAACCGGACCATCCCTTTTTGGGCGGCGGGCATCAGCATGTTCGCGGGCAACACCAGCTCGATCTCCTATCTCGCCATCCCGGCCAAGGCATTCGAGACCGACTGGCAATATCTGATGTCGAAGATCGTGACGGTCGGCGGCCTGATCCTGGTCGCCATCTGGATTATACCGTTGTTCCGCCGACTCAACCTCGTCTCGGTATTCAGCTATCTGGAGATGCGCTTCCACCCGTTTGTGCGGATGCTGTCCAGCGCGCTCGCGATCCTGATGCATGTCGGCGGCAGGATGGGTATTGTCCTGTTCCTGCCGGCGCTAGCGATCGGCACCATTACCGGCACTAATGTCGTCGCGTGCATCCTCGTCATCGGCATCTGCACGATTATCTACACGGCGCTCGGCGGCATGCGAGCAGTGGTATGGACCGATTTTTTCCAGGTGATCGTGCTGATGAGCGGAGCTCTGTTCGCGATCGGCTTTATCATCTATTCAGTCGGCGCTGGTCCGATCTACGAGACGGCGATGCAGTTCGACAAGACGAAGCTCGTCAATGTAAGCTTCGATTTCACTACGCCCACGCTCTGGGGCTTTCTGATCCTCATTCTGTTCGACACGGTGCTGACCTTCCCCAAGGATCAGGTGCTGATGCAGCGCGCGCTCTCGACGCCCTCGGAGAAGCAGGCGAGCCGCTCGGTTTGGGTCTTCGCCTTTATCCTGCTGCCCGGGGGCTTCATCTTCTATTTCATCGGCACGATGCTGTTTGCTTATTATCGCGCCAATCCGGGCCGGCTCGATCCGCTGCTGCCGATCGACGCGGTCTTCCCCGCCTTTATCGGCACCGAGCTTCCGCACGGCGTCACCGGCCTCATCATCGCCGGCCTGTTCGCCGCGGCGATGGGCACATTGTCAGGGACGATCAACAGCGTCGCCACTCTGCTGTCCGTCGACTTTTATGAAAAGATCGCCCGGCAGCCCGATCAGAAGAAGACCGTCCGTTTCGCCGAATTGATGACCGTCGTCGTTGGCCTGGTCGGCGTCGGCATCGCGATCATCCTGTCACGGCTCGACATCCACTCCCTGCTCGACCTCACGATCGAGCTGTTCGGCCTACTCGGCGGCAGTTGCGCCGGCGCCTACACGCTCGGCATGTTCACTCGCCGGTCGAACTGGCAGGGCGTTGCGATCGGTATCGTCAGCGCTTCCGTGATCACCTTCATCTGCTGGATTTTCAGTCTCGTTCATCCCTATTTCTACCTTGCCATTGCCATCGTAATGTCGATCGTAGTCGGCTACGCGGCTAGCTTCCTCTTCCCGCCACCGCCGGCGGAAAAACTCGCCGGCCTTACCTTGTACGACGGCGGCGGGCGCCGGGGCGGGACTGGGGAGAAGGCGCTATCGACGTCAATTTCCTGAGGACGTTCGTTGCAGTCATCGACCATGGATCGATGGCCGCAGCAGCACGCTCGCTCTGCCTCAGCCCTTCGGCGATCGCGCAGCAGCTCCATGCCTTGGAACGCGAGCTCGGCGCGCCGCTGATCGTGCGCGTCGGAAGGACGATGCGGATAACCGAGCAGGGTGCCAGGATCGTCGATAATGCCCGACAGCTGCTGCGCGATGCGGCCGACCTCCGCAGCATCGCCAACGACGGGGCGGTTCGCGGCGAACTGCGCCTCGGCGCTTGTACTACGCCGCTGATCGGAATGCTTCCGGAGATCCTCGCTCGGGTGAGCGAGAAGTTTCCCCAAATCACTGTGCATATCCATTCCGCAAGCTCCTCCCAGCTCTACCGTGAGGTAGAGGTGGGCAATCTCGACGCCGCCTTCGTGCTCGAGGCGCCCTATGCGCTGCCCAAGACCTGCGAGTGGACAATGCTGCGGGAGGAGCCGCTTATCGTGCTTGCACCGCGCGCGCTCGCAGCGTCAGATGCGCACGCGCTGCTCAAGGAGAAGCCCTTCATCCGCTACGACCGCAATCAATGGGGTGGGCGCAGCGCAGATCAGTATTTGCGGGCCGCGAAGATCATCCCGCGCGAGCGATTCGAACTCAACGCGCTGAATGCCATCGCGGTCATGGTCGGACGCGGGTTAGGAGTCTCGCTCGTTCCGGACTGGGCGCCACCGTGGCCGGAGGGGCTGGAACTTGCTCGCCTGTCGTTGCCCAAGCCATGCGTCGCGCGACGCATCGGCATCGTCTGGTCCCTTGCGACGGTTCGCACACGGCTGGTCGGCGTGCTCCGCGAAGAAAGTGAAAAGGCGTTCTGCAGTGTTCCTGAGTCCGGCTTATGAACTAAGCACAGGCCATACTAGCGGCGGTGCGATGTTGCAGGGATGTAGACTAAGTTGTTGAAAATAATGGTGGACGCACTAGGGCTCGAACCTAGGACCCGCTGATTTACAATCAGCGATGCCTCGCCTGGCACTTAATGTGCCTGAGCTAGACCCACTAGTGTTAGGGGGCTTGAGATTACTAACTGAATTTCCGCTAACCGCCAGTTCTGGTCGTTTATGTTCGACCGGCGGACCCCCGTAAGCGGACGTTCGTCCGGCTTTGTCGCTAATGTCCGCAATGGGCATTTTTCTCCAATTTGCGGCTTCGCGAGGACTGATCGCGGCCATTGGCGGAAGCACTATACCGCTGGAATTGGATCTCGAACTGCCGCGGATGTACTGGGCGAGCGCGCACGGCCCCTCGTACCTGGTTCCGCGATCGAACCTGTCGAAGCTCGCTCCTCACCTTGCCCGCGCATGTCAATAATTGGCAGACGTCCGCTACCGCATTGCAGACCATCCGCTATCGATCCGTTAATGACATGCCCGCGGTCTCTTTGTTGATCCGATCGCAGCAGCCAGCCCAGCAGCACTGGCGCAATAGCAGTGGGTGCTGGCCGGGCGTAAAATTCAGACTGAGCCACTACCCCTTGTTCCCGAACGGTTCTCGCCGCGCTACTGGCGGACAATGCCGAAGCAGCCTACCCCGCTCGACCTGAAACACTGCCCAGACTGCCCGAGGGTCATCGGCCCGCATAAGGGCTGTTTCGGTGCTGAGTGCGAGTGCGAGCAGGAACCTGGCAACGCGCTACGCGGCGCTCACGCGGCGGGGACGAGGCCGTTGCGAAACTGACGGTGACTGACGGCGGTGCCGACTAGTGGGGACGTGCTGGCACCGTCGCGTTTTCGGCTCCGCATTGCGGGTACTTATCAAGAAACGTGTCGAGTACGAAGGCTGCAGCAGCTCGATGAGGCTCTTTGGGGGGCGGAATGCTCGACACGAGTTTGGACGAGAACAATAAACTTTTCCCTGCGCCCGGGTCGCTCCGGTCAGCAAGGCAAATTTCTTTGAGCTGCGACACAGTCGTGAACAGAGAACGGGGTCGTAACCGTGCTTAAGGGTGATGAAACCCGTAATGCCGCGGTTGAGATGGTAGCGCGAATGGATGGATTAGAAGATCCCCGCGAGGACGTGGAGGGGCAAGTCTACGGCCGAGACTACTGCGTCGAGGAATTGCCCGAGAGACCTGAGGGTCGTGACGAACTGCTGAATGCGAGGCTGCGGGGTCCGAAGCTACTGCGGCTCGTAAAACGCTACTCCAGTAGTAAGCTGCGGTATGTAGTTTATCCGAATAAATCCAAGCATCCTGGACGACCTCACTGCACGGCTGCCACTCGCGATAAGGCCGCGAATTTCTCGCTTCCCGACGCCACGCGCCTCGCCGGCGATATCCGCCCTCACGACAAAGAGGCCGTTCAAACCATTCTTACCCACGGAGCTGAACTGCTAGAGCTGTGTTATCGGATGCGTCCAGATGACCAAAAGTTGGGCCGACCATCGACGTGAGCGCCCGGTAAACTCCGCGGCGAGGCAACCTGCGGAAGTACTCCCAAGTTGATGAAAACGGGAATTCTTTACCGAGGCGCATCGTCAAAACGGCATGGAAGGCAAAGGACCCTCTGCTGCGACGGCAGGTGAACTGCGACCGGTAGACGGACCTTCTCGGGCCACGTGACTACGACCCTGTATACGGCCGGCGTTTGCAAGAAGGCGGGCTCAGCCGTTTCAACGCGCGGGTTTTGACGGGATGAAGTGATCCACCTCCGACGGGAAGTACGTCGCATCTCCATCGTAGAATTTGCCGCCAGGTCCGCGATCTGTTTGATCATTCATTGCCAGGCGTTCTCCCCATATAAAACGCAAGGGG
>JBDSBX010000060.1:0-2741 GCA_039921365.1 Sphingomicrobium sp.
CCGGTTGGACCTCGGCGGCGAAGCCGAAGCCTATCAGGAGATCGCCCGCCGCCTCGGCCTGCTCCAGGAGGAAGACGCAAGCAGCGTCCTCGACCTCGACACCCACCGCAAGAAGCGCGGGAAGTAGTATGTCGTCACCCCGGGCTTGACCCGGGGCCCGCTTTCTTCTTGCGGTAAGCCATGGACCGCGAGCCCTGCGTCTACCTGCTAGCCCGCGCGTCCCACAGCACGTTCTACACGGGCGTAACGTCGAACTTGGTCAAGCGCATCCACGAGCACCGGACGGCCGCGGCAGGAGGTTTCACGGCCCGTTGGGGAATCAAGCGGCTGGTCTGGTTTGAACTGCATCAGGAAATGGAAAGCGCGATCAGGCGGGAAAAACAGATCAAGCGGTGGGCGCGGCAATGGAAATATGACCTGATAGCGAAAGATAATTCCACTTGGCGAGACTTGGCCGAAGACCTTGGCTTTGAGCCGTTGCCGGCAAGGGAAGACAGGCAGGCCCCGGATCAAGTCCGGGATGACGATTAGTGCCTATCCCACGCGCCCGAGTTGTCACCTTGAACGCCGCGCTCGGCCCGCTGGATTATCGCGTTCCCAACGACGTCGTCGTCGAACCTGGATCCGTCGTTGTCGCGCCGCTGGGCCCGCGTCAGTTGATTGGCGTTGTGTGGGACCCGGACCGCCTGCCTTCGGAAGACATCGGCGACAATCGCTTGCGCCCTCTGGCGGCGCTGCTCGACGTCCCGCCAATCGCGGCCCCACTGCGCCGCCTCGCCGAGTGGACCGCCGATTACTATTTGTCGCCGCTGGCCGCCGTGCTGCGGATGATCCTGCCGTCGTCGAGCGCGCTCGGAGGCAGCCGGCAGCTCACCCAATATCGCCGAACGAACCTGGTCCCGGACCGGATGACTCCCCAACGCTTGCAGGCCCTCGCCGCGCTCGAAGGGCGCCAGGGCACAATCCGCGAACTCGCCCACCACGCCGAAGTCAGCGACGCGGTGTTGCGCGGGCTGGTTCACGGCGGCGCGCTCGAACCCGTCAGCGTCGCGGCCGATCGTCCGATCGAACAGCCCGACCCCGCCTTTGCTCCGCCCGATCTCAACCAAGAACAACGCGACGCCGCAGTCAGCCTGTCCGCCGCCATCGGCAAGGGATTCTACCCGGTGCTGCTCGACGGCGTCACCGGCTCGGGCAAGACGGAAGTCTATTTCGAAGCGGTCGCCGAAGCCTTGCGCCAAGGGCGCCAGGCGCTCGTCCTCCTCCCCGAAATCGCGCTGACGGAGCCGTTCCTCACCCGCTTTGCGGCGCGCTTCGGCTGCCCGCCCGTGGCCTGGCACTCGGGCCTCCGCTCGTCGCAGCGGCGCCGCGCCTGGCGCGCAATCGCCAGCGGCGAGGCGAAAGTCGTCGTCGGCGCCCGCTCGGCCCTGTTCCTGCCTTATCGCGGCCTCGGACTGATCGTCGTCGACGAGGCCCATGAGCCGAGCTTCAAACAGGAGGACGGCGTCCAGTACCACGCCCGCGACGTAGCAGTGATGCGTGGCCATTTCGAGGGCGTTCCGGTCATCCTGTCATCGGCGACTCCGGCGATCGAAAGCCGGCACATGGTCGAGATCGGCCGCTACCGCGAGGTCACCCTAACTCACCGCTTCGCCGGCGCGACTCTGCCCGAGATGCGCGCCATCGACTTGACCCAGGACCCGCCCGCGCGCGGTCGTTGGCTGGCGCCGACCCTGGTCGAAGAGCTCCGCGCCAACCTTGAGGCGGGCGAGCAGTCGTTGCTGTTCCTCAACCGCCGCGGCTTTGCGCCGCTGACCCTGTGCCGCCACTGCGGCCATCGCTTCCAATGCCCCAATTGCACCGCCTGGATGGTCGAGCACCGTTTGATGCACCGCCTGGCCTGCCACCATTGCGGACTTGTCATGCCGCCACCTCGCGCCTGCCCAGAATGCGGCGAGGAAGACAGCCTCGTGCCGATCGGCCCCGGCGTCGAGCGTATCGCCGACGAGGTTACGGCGCTATGCCCCGAAGCCCGCACCGCCATCGTCACCTCCGACACTATCTGGTTGCCAGCCCGCGCCGCCGAGTTTGTCGCGGCGATGGAAGCGGGGGCGATCGACATCGTCATTGGCACCCAGCTTGTCACCAAGGGCTATCACTTCCCCAATCTGACATTGGTCGGCGTTGTCGATGCCGATCTCGGCCTGTCGGGCGGCGATTTGCGTGCCGCCGAGCGCAGCTTCCAGCAGATCCAGCAGGTCGCCGGCCGCGCCGGGCGCTGCGACAAGCCGGGGCGCGTGCTCGTCCAGACCCACGATCCAGGAGCGCCGGTGATCGCCGCGCTGGTGTCGGGCGATGGCCCCGGCTTTTACGCCGCCGAAACTGCCGCGCGGCGCGAGGCGGCGATGCCGCCGTTCGGGCGGCTTGCCGCGATCGTCATCTCAGCCGAAGATTCCGCCGAGGCCGAAACCGTTGCGCGGCGCATCGGCAATGCCGCGCCGCGGGTCGACGGCATGGCGGTGTTCGGCCCGGCCCCTGCCCCGCTCGCCATGCTCCGCGGCCGCTACCGGCAGCGCATCCTCGTCCACGCCGCGCGCAGCCTCGACGTCCAGGACGTCATCCGCGACTGGCTCGGCGCCCTAGAGTGGGCCAGCAAGGTCCGCGTCGCGGTCGACGTCGACCCGTATAGTTTCCTCTAGAACCTGCGCGTCCGCGCCAGCCGACGCATCACCCACCACGGC
>JBDSBX010000061.1:0-12097 GCA_039921365.1 Sphingomicrobium sp.
TCGCCGAAGAAATCGGGCTGATTGGCAGACTGTCCGAACAAGTGATCGGCAGCGCGCTTGCCGAGGCGGTCAAGTGGGACCCGTCGATCAAGATTTCGGTCAACATCTCGCCGGTCCAGCTGACCGATGCGTGGCTCGCCCAGCGCATTGTCCGGCTGCTGACCGAGATCGGCTTTCCGGCCGAGCGGCTGGTGGTGGAGATCACCGAAAGCTCGCTGTTCACCGACATCGACCTCGCGCGGTCGATCGTCACCAGCCTCAAGAACCAGGGCATCCAGATGGCGCTCGACGATTTCGGGACGGGCTTCTCGTCGCTGTCGCACCTGCGCGCGCTGCCGTTCGATGTCATCAAGATCGACCGCTGCTTCGTCGCCAACCTCCATTCCAACAAGGAAAGCCCGGCCATCATCCGCGCCGTCACGACACTGGCGGGGGCGCTCGAGGTGCCGGTCTATGTCGAGGGCATCGAAACCGAAGCTTCCCACGCCGCGGTCCTCGGCCTTGGTTGCACGGTTGGGCAGGGCTGGTATTTCGGCAAGCCGATGACCGGCGAACAAGCGGCGCAATTGCTCGACCGGCGGGCCCAGCCGGAGACGCACGAGCTGGCGGAAGTTCCCCTCCAGCGCAAAGTCGCCGGCGCTTAACCCCACCGCCATCAGTGTATTCACAGCCGCCGTCCCATGTCGGGACGAAGGGCAACTGACGCGCATTCCGACTGTTGTCGGCATGGTAAAAATCGCGTTAAGGTTTGTGCATGGCTGTTTTTCGCCCAGCACTTGCGATGGACCCACGCCGCTTCGGCCGGGCGGTGGTCCGTTGTGCCGATGCACCGCCGCCGCCCGCGTCCAGGCTCGGCGACGACGCGCGGCTATTCGCGATGACCTTTGCCGCCGGCTTCCTGTTCGTTTCGATCGTAATAGGCTAAGGCTTTCGACCGCCGTCTTATGACGGGGGAGAAGCATCATGACCGCATTCAACACTGTGCGTTTCCAGGTGAAGCCAGGCCGCGACGAGGAATTCATCGCCGCTCACCGCAACGTCGAACGCAATTGGCCGGGCATGCGCAGCGCCAACCTCTTCCAGACCGGCGACCATGCTTACTGCATTGTCGCCGAATGGGACGACATGGACAGCCTCGCCGCGGCGCGGCCGCACATGGTCGCGACGCTCGACACGTTCCGCGATACGCTCGAGGAGCTTGGCGGCGATCTGGGAGTCACCGACCCGGTGTCGGGACCGGTGGTGCTGGAACTGAAATAGACTTAGTCGCAGGCCTGGTGGAGCTTCCAGCCGAGCCAGGCGGCCATGATGCTGCCGACGGCGACGATCAGCAGGCTGTCGGCGACGGTGACGCCGAGTTGCACGGCGACGGTCAGGATAAGCGTCGCCAACACCATCAGCCCGGAGTTGACGATGTTATTGGCGGCAATCGTCCGGGCGGTTTCGGACTTGGGGACGGTGGTCGTCAGGAACGCGTAGAGCGGGACGACGAACATGCCGCCGGCGATCGCCACGCCGAGCAGGTCGAGGACGACCATCCAGGCGTTGGGCAGATCGAGGAACGACTGGATATCGTGAAGCTCGCCGCTGCTTGCCGGCCAGCCGTGGACCCGGCGGTAGAGGTCGAGCACAAACAGGCCCATGGCGAGCGCGGAGGCGGGTGAATAGCGG
Source organism: Sphingomicrobium sp. (assembly GCA_039921365.1). Classification (GTDB taxonomy): domain Bacteria; phylum Pseudomonadota; class Alphaproteobacteria; order Sphingomonadales; family Sphingomonadaceae; genus Sphingomicrobium. The sequence goes on from JBDSBX010000061.1 coordinate 1,672, forward strand.
GCCGAAACCTCGCCCTTGAGCAGCCGGTTGACGGCCACCGAACCGATCGCGATGCCGACCGAAAAGGTGCCGAGAAACAGGGTCGCGACGGTTTGACCGGAGCCGAGGCTGTTCTTGACCAGCGGCGGAAATTGCGCGGCGAGCACCGCGCCCATCGCCCAGAAGAAGCTGATCGCGAGGATCGCGAGGTACAGGCGGCGGACGTGCAGGGTGGCGCTGACCAAGGTGATCGATGCGCGCACGATGTGCCAGTCCATCCCACGCTTGGGATAACCCGGTATGTCGGGTTCTTCGGACGGCGGCGCCGGTGGGACATAGGAACCGGCGATGCGTCCGATCAGTGCGACGAGGATGACGGCGAGGGCCGCCCATTCGGCGTGATAGGTGCCGTTGGGCCGTTGCAGGACCAGCAGGCCGCCCAGGATCGTCCCGCCGAGGATGGCGATGTAGGTGCCGGCCTCGACCAGGCCGGTGCCGCCGAGGACTTCGTCGCGCTCGAGATGCTGCGGGAGGATCGCATATTTGATCGGCCCGAAGAAGGTCGAGTGGACGCCCATGGCGAACAAGGCGGCGAGCAGCAGCGGGATGTTCTGGAGCAGGAGGCCGGCGGCGCCGACGATCATGATCAGGATTTCCGCGGTTTTGACGATGCGGATAATCCTGGCCTTGTCGTTGGCGTCCGCAAGCTGCCCGGACAGCGCCGAGAACAGGAAAAAGGGAAGGATGAAGAGCGCGCCGGCAATGCCGTTGAACGTCGCTTCCTTGGTCGCGTCGCTGTAGATCGCATAAGTGGCGAGGATGACCATCGCCGACTTGAAAAGATTGTCGTTGAACGCGCCGAGCAATTGCGTGACGAAAATCGGCAGGAAGCGCCGCGTGCGAAGCAAATGGCTCGTATTCTGGATCAAAACGGGGTGGCGCCGGCTCGCATAGGGTGGGCCCGGCATAGCCAGCTTTGCGCGAGCCGCCAAACGCTATAACGGCGTCGCTCAACGATGTTGTCGCTGCCCAACCTGCTGACCCTCTCGCGGATCCTGGCGGTGCCGATCCTCGTTTTCTTGCTGTGGCGGCCGGCGCCGCTCGATTATGCGATCATCTTCCTGCTCTACTGCGTGGTCGGCATGACTGATTATTTCGACGGCTATCTGGCCCGCGCCAACGGGCAGATCTCGAAGCTCGGCCAGTTTCTCGACCCGATCGCCGACAAGATCATGGTCGCGGCGGTGATCATGATGCTGGTGTCGTCGCGCAAGATGAGCGGCGAACCCGTGATCCACGGTCTGCACATCATCCCGGCGCTGATCATCCTGCTGCGCGAGATCATCGTTTCGGGCCTGCGCGAGTTCCTCGCCCAGTCGCGGGTGTCGATGCCGGTCAGTGCGCTCGCCAAATGGAAGACGACGCTGCAACTGGTCGCGCTCGGGGCGCTGATCCTCGGCGGTGCGGTCCCGGCGCAGGGCTGGGTCCATGATGTCGGGCTGGCGAGCCTGTGGGCGGCGGCGGCGCTGACCCTGCTGACCGGCTACGATTATCTGCGGACCGGCATCCGCCACATGGATTAGCGATTCATTGCGGACTAATCGAAATTCCCGTTCGCTCTGACCAAGTTTAATCGTTTCCGTCGTTCGACGGTCGGGCGTAGCAACCGTCAAAACCAAATCGAGGAGTATTGACACCATGGACGCCAAGACGAGCGGCAGCCCTTTGAACTGTCCGGTAAATCCGGCGGTGCGCGCCTTGCTGGGGCGGACCAATCGCGATTGGTGGCCGGATTCGCTGCCGCTCGATGTCCTTCACCAAAGCGGCGGATCGGCCGACCCGATGGGCGAGGATTTCGACTATGCCGAAGCGTTCAACGCGCTCGATTACCGGGCGCTCAAGGCCGATTTAACGGCGCTGATGACTGACAGCAAGTCGTTCTGGCCGGCCGATTATGGTCACTACGGGCCGTTCTTCATCCGCATGGCCTGGCATGCCGCCGGCACCTACCGCACCGCCGACGGCCGCGGCGGCGCCAGCAGCGGCCAGCAACGCTTTGCCCCGCTCAACAGCTGGCCGGACAATGGCAATCTCGACAAGGCGCGGCGCCTGCTGTGGCCGGTCAAGCAGAAGTACGGCAAGCACATCAGCTGGGCCGACCTGTTCATCCTCACCGGCAATGTCGCCATCGAATCGATGGGCGGCCCGGTGTTCGGCTTCGGCGGCGGCCGTAAGGACGTGTTCGAGGCCGAGCGCGACATTTATTGGGGCGCCGAAGAGAATTGGGTGGAGGGTAGTGAAACACGCATCCAGCCCGACCGCGAGCTCGAGCTCGAACACCCGCTGGCGGCGATCCAGATGGGGCTGATCTACGTCAATCCGGAAGGCCCGGGCGGTAACCCCGACCCATTGCAGTCGGCGCGCGACATCAAGATCACTTTCGAGCGCATGGCGATGAACCATGAGGAGACGGTCGCGCTGACCGCCGGCGGGCATACGTTCGGCAAGGCGCATGGCGCCGGCGACCCGAGCCTGGTCGGAGCCGCACCAGAGGGCGCCGACATGTCGCTCCAGGGGCTCGGCTGGAGCAACGGCCACGAGAGCGGGATCGGCGAGCATGCGACGACCAGCGGCATCGAGGGGTCGTGGGTGAATACGCCGACCGAGTGGACCGAGAACTATTTCCGGCTGCTGCTCGACTATGAATATGAGCTGGTGAAATCGCCCGCCGGCGCGCAGCAGTGGCAGCCGGTCAACCAGAGCGAAGAGGACATGGCCCCGGCCGCGCACGACCCGTCGAAGCGGGTGCCGACGATGATGACCACCGCCGACATGGCGCTCAAGGTCGACCCGGAATTCCGGGCGATCTCGGAGAAATTCCGCAACGACCATGAAGCGTTCAAGGACGCGTTTGCGCGCGCCTGGTTCAAGCTCACCCATCGCGACATGGGACCCAAGGTTCGCTACCTGGGCCCCGAAGTCCCACAGGAAGACTTGATCTGGCAGGACCCTGTGCCGGCTGGGACGATGCCGTCCGCCGCCGACGTTGATGCGTTCTCGGCGAAAATCCTCGATGCCGGCTTTAGCATCGGGCAGCTGGTCAAGACCGCCTGGGCGTCGGCCTCGACGTACCGCCGGTCCGACCATCGCGGCGGCGCCAATGGCGCTCGGCTTCGGCTGGCGCCGCAAAAGGATTGGGCGGTCAACGAGCCCGAGGAGTTGATGCGGATCCTGGCGAAGATCGACGAGCTGCGCGGCGCGCTGTCGATGGCCGACGCGATCGTGCTGGCGGGCACAGCGGCGGTCGAGAAAGCGGCGCGCGATGCCGGCTCCGATGTCGAAGTGCCATTCACCGGCGGGCGCGGCGATGCGACGCTCGACTGGACTGACGTCGAGAGCTTCGAGGTGATGGAGCCCGTCGCCGATGGCTTCCGCAATTATCTCAAGACCAAGCATAGCGTGAAGACCGAGGAATTGCTGCTCGACCGGGCGGCGCTGCTCGGCCTGTCGGGGCCGGAAATGACGGTGCTGCTGGCCGGCCTCAGGGTATTGGGTGCCAATTACAAGGACGCGCCGCTGGGCGTGCTGACCGATCGCAAGGGTCAGCTGACCAACGACTTTTTCGTCAATCTGCTCGACATGGACACGATCTGGGAAGTCGTCGACACCAGCGGCGACGAGGAATTCATCGGCTTTGACCGCGGCGGCCGGCAGGAGCGCTGGCGCGCCACCCGCACCGACCTCATCTTCGGTTCGAACAGCCAGCTGCGCGCGACCGCCGAAGTCTATGCCGAGAAGGGCCATGAGGACAAATTCGTGCGCGACTTCGTGCACGCGTGGACCCGGGTGATGAACGCCGACCGCTTCGACCTCGCTGATCCGCTGGACAGCGTCGGCTAGGCGGCGGCCGGCTTGCGATTGCCGCCACTGAGCTTCGCCATGATGCGGCGAAGCGCGGTGGCGAGCAGCTGAAACTCGCCCTCGCGCGGGCTCGAGCGGCGCCAGATGAGCGCGATCCGGCGAAAGCCGTGATCGGACTGCAGCGGCCTGGCGTCGACGTTGGTGCCGTCGAGGATGCCCGCGTCGATCGCCATCGACGGAATGAAGGTCACGCCAAGGCCGTTGTCGACCATCTGAACGAGGGTGTGGAGCGAGGTGCCCATCATCGCCGCGTGGGCGCGCAAGTCGGGACGGTTGCAGGCCGACAGCGCATGGTCCTTGAGGCAATGCCCGTCTTCAAGGAGCAGCATCCGCCCCTCGTCGATCGCCGCGACATCGACGACGGCGCCGGCCGGCGCTTCGCCGCGCGGAAAGGCGACGAACAACGGGTCGTCGAACAGCGGCGCGGCATCGACCTCGCCGCAGCCGTAGGGGAGCGCGAGGAGCACGCAGTCGAGCTGGCCGCGGTGAAGTGCCTCGCAGGCGGCCTGGCTGGTCTCCTCGCGCAAATAGAGCTTGAGACTTGGCCATTCACGGCGCAGCTTTGGCAGCATCGCCGGCAGCAGGAACGGGGCAATGGTCGGGATGACCCCCATCCGCAATTCGCCGTGGAGCGGCTGGCCCTCGGCGCGGGCGACCTCGGCGATTTCCTCGGCTTCGCGCAGCAGGCGGACCGCCTTGTCGGAGATTTTCTCGCCAAGCGCGGTGAAGCGGACGACGCGCCGGGTGCGCTCGACCAGAGTGACAGCGAGCAAAGTCTCGAGCTCGCGGAGGCCGGCCGAGAGCGTCGACTGGGTGACGTAGCAGGCGCCCGCGGCCCGCCCGAAATGCCCGTGCTCGCGCAACGCGACGAGATATTGGAGCTGCTTGATGGTGGGGAGGTAGGTGCTCAGTGGCGTGTCCGATCAGATCGACAGGAATAAGCGATTCTGGCGATCGATGCCAGACGAACCCTTTAGCTGCTCAGCGCGCGGTAGAGCGCATAGCCGCTGGTCAGCGTTAGCAGCGCGCCGACGAACGTCAGCAGCAGGTCGGGATTAACGCGCTTGGCGATCCGCGCGCCGAACGGCGCCGCGAGGACTCCGCCAATCAGCAGGCCGACGGTGGCGGTGGTAAAGGCCTCCCATCCAAGCGTGGCGATGAAAGTCGCCGAGATGGTCACCGTCAGAAAGAATTCGGCGGTGTTGACTGTGCCGATGGTGCGCCGCGGGTTGCTGCCCTGGACCAGCAGGTTGGAGGTGACTATGGCGCCCCAGCCACCGCCTCCGGCCGCGTCCAGAAAGCCGCCGACCAGCCCGAGCGGCGAGACAATCTTCGGACGGCGCTCGGTGTGACGATGCATGACGCCGCGGTAGAACAGGTAAAGGCCGAGGGCGGCGAGGTAGGTCAGGACGATCGGTTTGGCGGTCGAGGCGTCGATTTGGGTCAGGACATAGGCGCCGAGCACGCCGCCGATGACGCCGGGAATAACCAGCCGGAAAAACAGCGGCCAGTGGACGTTGCCGTGGGCGATGTGGCTGATGCCGGACACCGCGGTCGTGAAAGTCTCAGCAGTGTGGACGCCGGCCGACGCCGCGGCGGGCGGGACGCCCATGCTGATCAGGACCGTGCTCGAAATCTGGCCGAACGCCATGCCGAGCGCGCCGTCGATCATCTGCGCTGCAAAGCCGACCAGGACAAAGGTCAGGAGCAGCGTCGGATCGGCGAATAAGGATGGAAAAATCACGCCCTCCGGCCCTGCGATGCGACGGCGACTTGCCCAACGTCGAATGGTTTCGCAAGCCGCCGATCGACCGCAACCATCCATTCGGCTGGCATTTCGGGCGGCTCACACCTAAATTGGCGCGACGCACAGCAAGGGGTTCGCGTGGTTTCTGGGCTGATCGCCTATCTGGACTCGGTCAAGGCGCGCGATCCCGCGGCGCGTTCGCGCTGGGAAGTGCTGCTTTATCCCGGCGTGCTCGCACTCGGCATGCATCGCATCGGCCATTGGCTCTATGGCGGGAAACTCTATTTCCTGGCCCGGGTGGTCAACCATCTGGCGCGGTTCCTGACGGCCATCGACATCCATCCCGGCGCGACCATCGGGCGCAATTTCTTCATCGACCATGGCTTCACCGTGATCGGCGAGACTGCCGAGATCGGCGACGATGTGACGATTTATCAAAGCGTGACATTGGGCGGCACCAACCCGTCGACCGGGGTCGGCGGCAAACGCCATCCAACGCTCGACGATGGCGTGGTGATCGGCTCGGGCGCCCAGATCCTGGGTCCGGTGGTGGTGGGCGCCGGCGCCAAGGTCGGGGCCAATTCGGTCGTTACCAAGGATGTCCCGCCGGGCGCAACCGTGGTCGGCATTCCGGCCCGGGCAGTGCCGATCGATACCATCCATTACAGCCCCGGCTTCATTCCCTATGGGACGCCGTGCGGCGAAGACGTCGATCCATCGCGGCTCGGCATGGCCGAGCTCGAGCGCGAGATTGCGGCCCTGCGCCAGGAAGTCGAACTGCTCAAGCGAGCGAACCTTCCGGAGCCCAAGGCGAAACGCGCTTGAGCGTCGTTGCTCCGTTCCCGGACCCCCGGGACCGGCGCTGTATCGCCGCCTTCAACCGTAGCGAGCTGAACCGCATCCTCGACACTTACGGCCGGATGGTCGCCGCTGGTCACTGGCGCGATTATGCGATTAGCTTTTCGCCCGACGCAGCGGTGTTTGCGGCATTTCGGCGAACCAGCGAATGGCCCGAGATGCGCATCGAGAAACGCCCCGCGCTGCGGCTGAAACAAGGGGCGTTTGCGTTGATCGGCGAGCATGGTGTGGTGCTCAAGCGGGGCCAGGACCTCGGGCTGGTACTGGCCCCCGTTGAGCGCCGGCTCATGCGGCTGGTTGGGGGACGCTCGAGCGATTGACGATCGGCAGGCGCTCGCGCAGCCCCGAGGGCAACGGCTGAACCACGGCCTGGCGGGCCTGGTGCCAGACGGCCGACAGCAACAGCAGCGCCGAACCGATCACCAGCGCCGTCAAGGCGACGTTGAGCTCGACCGCGCCGAACTGCTGGAACAGCTGGTTGAGCGCGTAAAGCACGTACGCCAGCGCCGAGACGAGCAGTGCGCGGCGGTCGATGGCCAGCGCGGTTACGCCGATCACCACATAGAGCAGGATGACGACCACGCCTTCGCCGACGGTCGCGCTGCCGTCGTTCAGCCCGAGCAAAGAGAAAATCGGGTGGACAATCATCGGCGCCGCCAGCAAATGCAGCCAGAAGGCGACATCGGCGCGGCGGGTAATGCGTGCCCGATCCGAGCCGTCCCACCACATGGCAAACAGGAAAGTGCCGATGCCGAGCAAAAGCACGAAGCCGAGGATCACATTGCGAGCGTTCTCGGCGCTGTCGCCAAGCGCGGCGACCAGCAGGCCGACGGCGATTGCGGCAACTGCGGCAGCACCGGCGGCGACCGTGATCGGGACCCGGAAGCGCTTCCAGTGAAGCCAGGCGCCGGCGGCGGCGGCGGCCCCGGCGCCAGCGGCAAGAATGCCGGCAAGCTGAGGATTATTTTCGAGCTGGTCTGAGCCGACAGTAAGCACCAGGCCGAAACCGACCGCGGCGAACACCCCGCCGACAAAGGCGAGCAGCAACAGGATCGAAGGCAGCGCCATGCGCCGCCTGGCGGTGAAAAACAGGGCGAGGCCCCAGGCGGTCGCGGCGACTGCCAGCGGACCGGTCGGCGAGGGGCCGTCGCCGTCGATCGAAAGACCGAGGCTCTGGCCCAGCCGATGGCCGATCCACGCAACCGCGAACAACAGGATCGCGGCAGCGATCGAGACGAAAATGTCGTTGAACCCAGTCAGCAGCCGGAATTGCTCTTCATCGACCGTCGCGCTCGAATCCTGGCGCTCGATAAATGACCGCAGCCCCGCGGCGGCCTCGGCGGTAATCCCGCCGGCCGCGACGGCTTCGTCAAGTTCGGTCTGACTGTACATGGATGTCCTCCCACTGTTAGCCAAGGCCCGTAAGGCAGGTGTGTTACCTTGTCAATACAGTAGCCCGTTCGCTAAGCGCTGCGGCGATGTGCAATCTCTACAGCATGACTGCCACGGTCGACGAGCTGCGGCGGATGTTCGGCGGGTTCGATGGCGACACCAGCAACGTCCCCCCGTTCGACGAGATTTATCCCGGCCACCAGGCGCCGGTGCTGCGCCGCAAGGACGATGGCGGCCTGTCGCTATCGATGATGAAATGGGGTTTTCCGGGGCCGGCGGCGGCGGGATCGCGGCCAGTGACCAACGTCCGCAATCTGGCCAGCCCGTTCTGGCGCAATGCGCTCAATGACCCGAAGCGGCGCTGCATCGTCCCCGCGACCAGCTTTTGCGAATGGACCGCCGAGCCCCATCCCGAAACCAAGCGGAAATCCAAGGTGTGGTTCGGCATGGCGGACGGGCATCCCCCGCTGTTCGCCTTTGCCGGCATCTGGCGGCCGGGCGACGAAGGGCCATATATGGCGTTGCTGACGTGCGACGCGAACGCGACGGTCGGCGCGGTGCATCCCAAGGCGATGCCGGTGATGCTGTGGCCGGAAGACGTCGGCCGCTGGCTCGACAACGACCATGCCGATGCCTGCTCGCTTGCCAAGCCCTTCGAGGATAGCAAGATGCGGCGCGTCAGTTAAACCGAAACACGACGAACTCCGGGAGGAATCCAATGGCCAAGAAAGCAAGCCCGAAGAAGCCCGCCGCGACCGCCCGCAAGCGCGCCGCGGCCAAGCCCAAGGCGGCGGCACGCAAGCCGGCGCGCAAGGCCGCCGCATCCCGGCGCGCTTCCGGCAATACGCCCGTCGACGCACTGCTCAAGCTGCTTGAAAGCCCGCTGGTCGCGGACCTGCTTGCGGTCGGTGCGACCGCCGCGCTGGCCGCGATTACGGAAAGCCGTCACAGCCGCAAGACGGGTAGCGATGGCAAGTCGAGCAAGACGGTCAAAGCCGCCGGCAAAGCGGCCGCCGCCGCCATCGGCCGCCGGATTTCGAGCGAGTTCGAGGAAATCAAGAAAGCTGCGAAACAGGCTAAGCCGGGCGCAAAAAAGTAAGCTTGGCGCGGCCGACCCCGCGTTCGGCGGCGATCGTCCACGTGCCACGGTCAACGGCATCGTCGCGCGCGGTTTCGATCGCCATCCAGCCGTGCGGTGCAAGCCATTTGGCGGCGGCTACCGCGCCGGCCGCGGCGGTGCCCGATCCGGGCGCATAGGGGGGATCGGCGAAGACCAGGTCGAACGGCTGCTCGGGAGGCAGGGCCAGCGCCGAGCCGCCGCGGACCTGTATCCGGTCAAGCGCGCCCAACCGCTCCGCATTGGCCGTGATTGCCGCCGCTGCCCGGGCATCGTTATCGACGAAACAAGCGAACGATGCGCCGCGCGACAGCGCCTCCAGTCCCAATGCGCCGCTGCCGGCGAACAGGTCGGCGACCCGCAGGTCCTCGAACGAGCCGAGGCGGCTGGCGAGCATCGCGAACAGCGTCTCGCGGACGCGGTCGGCGGTCGGCCGAGTCGCCGTCCCCGGCGGCGCGAGCAACGTCCGCCCCCGCCATTGCCCGGCGATGATCCTCACTTCAAACTGTTGCGGAAGTGGCCAAGCTCGTTGCGGTCGATTTCGGCGACTCCGCCGGGATCAAGTCCGCGCAGGTCGAAGGGGCCGTAGCCGGTGCGGATCAGGCGCGAGACCTGAAGCCCGAGATATTCGAGGACGCGGCGGACCTCGCGGTTCTTGCCTTCGGTCAGGCTCATCTGGATCCAGCAGTTGCGGCCGGTCCGCCGTTCGAGATTGGCGTCGATCGAGCCGTAGCGCATGCCTTCGATGGTGACGCCTTCGGCCAAATCTTCGAGCGCCGCCTGGCTGACGGCACCGAACGCGCGGGCGCGGTAGTGGCGAGTGACGCCGGTGCTTGGCAGTTCGAGCTGGCGCTTCAATTCACCGTCGTTGGTCATGAGGAGCAGCCCCTCCGTCATGAAGTCGAGCCGGCCGACCGGGATCAACCGCGGCAGATCCTTCGGCAAGCGGTCGTAAATTGTCGGGCGGCCCTTGGGGTCGCGTTCCGCGGTCAGAGTCGCTTGCGGCTTATAATAGCGGAACATCCGCGGCGCCGACGGCGGGCGCACCGGCTTGCCGTCGACCGTCACGCCGGCAAGGTCGGTGAGCAAGGTCGCGGGCGTCGTCAGCACGGCCCCGTTGAGCGCGATGCGGCCCTCGGCGATCATCCGTTCGATATCGCGGCGCGAGGCGATGCCGGCGCGGGCGAGAAGCTTGGCGATTCGTTGCGCTCCGGTCTCGCGCGGCTCGGGCTTCTTGGCGATCATTCGCCCGGCACCGCGGCGGCGCGGCACAGTATCCGGTTTTGTGCGTTGCGGGGGCAAGGCAGTTCCTCGATAAGGTGATTATGCTGTTCAGCAAGCGCAACCGGATCGTCAAGCGGATCCTCATCGTCGAGGACGAGCCGCTGACGGCGTTCGATAACGAAACCATG
>JBDSBX010000062.1:0-3066 GCA_039921365.1 Sphingomicrobium sp.
CTCCTCCATCTCGAGATCATCCAGGAGCGGCTGACCCGCGAATATGACCTCGACCTGATCACCACCGCGCCGTCGGTGGTCTATCGGATGCAGCTCAACCGCTCGAAGCGCGACGAAGCCTCGACCGGCTCCGCGCGTATCGTCGCCGGCGACAGCGACATCGGCAAGGTGATCGAGTTCCACAACCCCGCCGACATGCCCGAGCCCAACCGCATCGAGAGCATCGAGGAGCCGTGGATCGAGGCGACCATCTACGTCCCCGACGAATATCTCGGCCCGATCCTCAAATTGTGCCAGGACCGCCGCGGCATCCAGAAGAATCTGACCTATGTCGCGGGGCGCGCGCAGCTGACCTACGAGCTTCCGCTCAACGAAGTGGTGTTCGATTTCTACGACCGGCTGAAGTCCATGTCGAAGGGCTATGCCAGCTTCGACTATCACATGATTGGCCACCGCCCCGGCGACCTCGTCAAGATGAGCATCCTGGTCAACGCGGAAGCCGTCGACGCGTTGAGCATGATCGTCCACCGCAACACCGCCGAAGCCCGCGGCCGCGGCATGTGCGAGCGCTTGAAGGAATTAATACCTCGTCATCTTTTCAAGATTCCGATTCAAGCAGCGATTGGCGGGAAAATCATTGCAAGGGAGACGATCGCGGCTCTCCGAAAGGATGTCACCGCGAAGTGCTATGGTGGTGACGCGACCAGAAAGAGAAAACTCCTCGAAAAACAGAAGGAGGGGAAGAAGAGGATGAGGGAGTATGGGAGCGTTTCGATACCCCAAGAAGCGTTTATCGCCGCGCTGCGTATGGGGGATGAAACCTGAAGCGCTGGCCGTTCAACGTTGGGTCGATGCCAGTTCGCGGATGTCACCCAGAGCGAAACTTGATTCTTCGCGAAGCCCACAAAAGCGACAACCGTCCGATTTCCTGGGTTTCTCCCTCGCGAACGTTCGCTCGCGCGCGATGAACCGGAGCCCAATGAGATCGGTGTCTGGATCATGGAGCCCGGTCATATAAAACAGGAAAGTGGTTCGATCGGCACGATTTGGACGGGGTGAAGGTGATGGAAGACACACTTAAATCCACCAGCGGCGATATCCTGGTGCTACTTAGTCCCATCGACGCGAAGCTACTCGCGTAGCTTACAAACTAGCCAAACCTCCCCGCCTCCACATCCGGCAACCACGCGTCGACTCACCCCTTCCGCTTCCCGTCGCTGCGATCCGCTCTCCGCGGGACTGAATCCCGCTTCGCCGTTGCGCGGCTTGCCGCAGCCGGGCGCTTCGCCTCTCTTGATTAGGTCGAAGCGCCGGCTTTGCCGTCGTTCGTCGGCTGCTCGCATCTCCCCCGGAGATACTGCGCTGCCGATTAATCGCGGTGCTTCGTGCTCCGCTCAACAATGACCTCCCGCTCCATCGGCCTCGGGTCGCGCGGCAATGCGCCGTTGGGGATCCACGGGCGGTCGCGCGGGCGGCAGATGGCTTCGTGGAATTCGCGGCTGTTCAGTGAAAAGCTTCGCATCGGGATTTTGGTCACTTTTTATTCCTTTTCACGATAGGTTTGCCCCTCGCCCTGCCCTCTCCCTCAAGGGGCGAGGGTTCGTTTGGTAGGCCGGCACCCGCTTCGCTGGCCCCTCCACCATTCTCGTCTTCGCGAGGATGGTCCCTCCGATGCTCGCCAGTTCCCCGGACTGGCTGCGCGTCTCGGTCCCCGAGTAAACTCGGGGAGGATAGGCGCCGCTCGGTGCTCCACCTCGCGTTCTCCGTCGCCAAATCCTCCCTGATCTCGGCGATGGCATCGAAGCCTCCGGTGAAATCGGCCAGCAATCCCGCCTCGGCGGTGAGCAGCATGTCGGCGTTGTGAAAGCTGGGCATGTGGTGCTCCGGGTCATCGGGATCGCAGAAGGGCTCGTCATCTTGCGGCTCGCCGCGCTCCGCCTTGTCCCAGTCGACGGGTCCGACCAGCACTTCCCAGGCGGCGCGCTGGGCGGCATTCGCGGCGACGGCCATGAGCAGCAGGCGGCGGGAGTTGGTCAGGCGCATGCGGATGCGCAGCATGGCTTCGACATATTCTTCCCGCGATTCCTCGCTGTAATATTCGTCGTCGGCCTTGCCTGTCTTTGCCGGCGGGAGCGGTGCGGGATCGGCGGCGGCTTCGCGCAGGTGGCGCGGCAGGATCGCCGAGCGGCGGCGGTCGCTCTCCTCGTCCTGCTCGGCGGCAAGCTCGGCGAGGCCGGAGCGCAAGCCGGCAAGCTCGCGTTCGCGGGCGAGCTCGAGCGCGGCGTCCCAGGCGGCGGAGAAGCCGGCGCCGCCGCGGGCGCGCCGCAATTGCTCGGCGCCGAACGCGTGTTTGCCGAGCGCGCGGGCGGCGCGGGCGGGCGAGCCGGTGGCGGCGAGCGCGGCGATGAACGCCCGCTGGTGCTCGGGCGTCCAGCCATTGGCGTGGGGCGGCGGGGAACGGGCGTGAACGACAGCAGGCCGGCCAAGTCGGCGAACGGCTGCTCGCCCGCTTCGCCGGCGGCGCGGCACAGGTCGCAGATGACGGGAATGGGGGCGGCGGTGGGCGCGGCGGGCGTTCGATCGATCATCGACCATCGACCATCGACCATCGACCATCTTGAACCAGATAAGTTCGCTGTAAAACAGCGATTTTTTTCCGGGGGCCCGAACATTGGAGAAAAAGGTCGCCTTGCAAGTTGAAGCCTAGAGGCACGACGAGGGGGACGATGGCCATGCGCGTGAAGGACCCGGCTTCGAAGGCTGCCAAGGCGGCTAGCGCCGCGCGGGCGTTTCTCGGCGGGGTGCTCGGGCCGCCGCCGGAAATTGCCGTGCCCGATTTGCCGGCGGAAATGTTCACGCCGTGGGGGATGCTCGCGCTGGCCGACGAATTGCCGGTGATGATCGGCTATTTCGACCGCGACATGCGCTATCGCTTCCTCAACAAGGCGCTGGCCGACTGGCTCGAGATGCCGCGCTCGGAAATCCTCGGGCGGACGCCGCAGGAGATTACCGGCGACGAGGCGTTTCGCGAGCGCGAGCCGGTGATCCGCGCGGCGCTGGCAGGCG
>JBDSBX010000063.1:0-8847 GCA_039921365.1 Sphingomicrobium sp.
CCAGACGACGAAGCCGACGACGCCGATCGCGACCATGGCATAGGCCATGCCGAGATAGCCGAAGATCGGCTTGCGGCTGAACGTCGCGATCACCTGGCTGACCATGCCGAAGCCGGGCAGGATCATGATGTAGACCTCGGGATGGCCGAAGAACCAGAACAGATGCTGGTAGAGCACCGGGTCGCCGCCACCGCTCGCATCGAAGAAGCTGGTGCCGAAATTGCGGTCGGTGAGCAGCATCGTGATCGCCCCGGCGAGCACCGGCAGTGCCAACAGAAGCAGGAACGCAGTGACCAGGATCGACCAGACGAACAACGGCATTTTGTGCAGCGTCATGCCCGGCGCGCGCATGTTGAAGATCGTTGTGATGAAATTGATCGCGCCGAGGATCGAGCTTGCGCCAGCCAAATGGAGCGCGAAGATCGCCATATCGACGGCTGGGCCCGCCGACCCCGACGTTGAAAGCGGTGCGTAGACGGTCCAGCCGGTGCCGGCGCCGAGCCCGGTGCCGCCCGACACGAAGCTCGATCCCAGCAGCAGCGCAAAGGCCGGGATGAGGAGCCAAAAGCTGATGTTGTTCATCCGCGGGAAGGCCATGTCGGGCGCGCCGATCATCAGCGGCACGAACCAATTGCCGAACCCGCCGATCATCGCCGGCATGACCATGAAGAACACCATGATCAGGCCGTGAGCGGTGATCAGCACGTTCCAGTGGTGGAGCGCTTCATCGAAGCCCGCCCCGGCGCCGGCGCCGAGCGGCCAAGCACTGGTCAGATATTGGATGCCGGGATGGGCCAACTCGGCCCGCATGATCCCCGAGATGGCGCCGCCGATGACCCCGGCGATGATCGCGAAGATCAGATAGAGTGTGCCGATGTCCTTGTGATTGGTCGACATGAACCAGCGGACGAAGAAGCCCGGCTTGTGGTCGGCATCGTGATGCGCGTCGTGCGCCTCGTGGCTCTTCAGCGGCAGCGCTTCGGCGGGAATGGTGCTCATGTCAGTGCGTTTGCTCTTAATTCTGGGCCGTCGCGGCCTGGTTGGTCACGGGCTGCTTAATCGCCGCCGGATTGGCGCGGGCATTGGGCTGAGGCTGAGCGGCGGCGGGCACGGCCGCTTCGGTCACCGGCGAAGATCCGGTGCTGTCGGTTGCCGGAGCCGGGCGAGCGGCGGGCATCGTCCCGCCCTTCGCGGCGATCCAGGCGGCGAACTTGGCCGGCGACACCGCCTCGATGGCGATCGGCATATAGCCATGGCGAGCGCCGCACAGTTCCGAACATTGCCCGAAATAGACGCCCGACCGGTCGACCTTGGCCCAGGTCTCGTTGAGCTGGCCGGGATTGGCGTCCATCTTCTGCCACAGCGCGGGCACGCCGAAGCTGTGGATGACGTCGTTCGACGTGACGATGAACTTCACGACCTTGCCGACCGGGATCACCATTCGCTCGTCGACGGCGAGCAGCGGCGGGCCATCAGCGTCCGTGCGGAAGCGGTCGCCCTGCTTCACGTCGCTTTGCTCCTTGAGCATGTTGGAGACGATTTCGAGGTCGCCATTATCGGGATATTGATAGGTCCAATACCATTGGTTGCCGATGACCTTGACGGTCAGGTCGGCCTTGGGCGGCGAATATTGGTGCCGCAGAAGCTGGATCGACGGGATCGCGATGCCAACCAGGATCAGCACCGGCAGCAGCGTCCAGACGATTTCCAGGACCGTGTTGTGAGAATTGCGCGACGGCGTCGGATGGGCGCTGCGGCGGAACCTGACCATCGTGTAGCCAAGCAGCCCCAGTACGAACAGGCTGATCAGCGCGCACAGGATCAGCAGCGGTCCGTCGTGAAAAGCCTGCGCCTCCCGGCCGATGTCGGTCACCTGCAACTGGATGCCCTTGCGGCCATCGGGGACGCCGATGCCCGGGGTCGGCGCCGTCACCGGCATTGCCATCCCCGCGGGCATTGCTGACCCGGCCGGCATAACATGCGCCGAGTGATCGACTGGCGCCGCGGTCGTCGGAATTGCCTCCGCGTTCGTCGGAGCAGCCGCCGGCGGGGCCTGCGCCGCTGCCGGTGTCAGCCCGGCCGCCGCCAGTGCAATCGCCCATCCAATCAGTTTCATTCGTACCCCGGTGGCTTGGGTTAGGACTGGGGACGCTCGCCGCGAGGGCCCCCGAATTGGGCGGCTTATAGGCGCGGCTTTTCGCTCCCTCAAGCGCCAGTTCCGACCGTGGCCGGTGAGTGTTGAAGCTGCCCCGCGAGCAGCCTATTCACGCGGCCCGACGGCTTTTGAAAGGATGGCATGACCGACGACGAGATTCTCGACGAGTTCCGCGCCGCCGAGGCGCTGCTCGAAGGTCATTTCATCCTGTCGTCGGGCCTGCGGAGCGCGCGCTACCTGCAATGCGCCCGCGTCCTGATGGACCCGGCGCGAGCCGAGCGGCTGGCCAGGGCACTGGCCGCCAAGCTTCCGGACGAGGTGCGGGGCGCAATCGACACGGTGGTCTCGCCGGCGATGGGCGGGATCATCATCGGTCACGAGATGGGCCGCGCGCTTGGCCTGACCGCGCTGTTCGTCGAGCGGCCCGATGGCCAGTTCGGCTTGCGCCGCGGGTTTCGGCTGGAACCTGGCGAGCGGGTCTTGCTCGTCGAGGACGTGGTCACGACCGGCCTGTCGTCACGCGAAGCGATGGCGGCGGTCGAAGCGGCCGGGGGCATTGTGATTGGCGCCGCCGCTTTGGTCGATCGGTCGGCCGGCAAGGCGGACCTCGGCGTCCCGTTCACCGCGCTGATCCGCATCGACGTGCCCACTTACGCCGCGGACAACCTGCCGCCCGAACTGGCGGCGATCCCGCCGGTGAAACCTGGCAGCCGCGCCGCGGCTTGACCGATTCCTTGCGCCTTGGAGTCAATATTGACCATGTCGCGACCATCCGGAACGCGCGCGGCGGACCGCATCCGGACCCGGTCCGCGCGGCCATCGCCGCAGCTGCCGCCGGCGCCGACGGCATCACCGCTCACCTCCGGGAAGACCGGCGGCATATTACCGACGCGGACATCGACCGGCTGATGGCCGAGATCGACCTGCCGCTGAACCTCGAGATGGCGGCGACCGAGGAAATGCTTGGCATCGCTCTCGCCCACCGACCGCACGCCGCCTGCATCGTCCCCGAGAAACGCGAGGAACGGACCACCGAGGGCGGGCTCGACGCCGCCGGGCAGATCGACACGCTGCGGCCGTTCGTCGAGAGGCTGGCCGCGGCGGGGATCCGTGTCAGCCTGTTCATCGAGCCCGACCCACGCCAGATCGAAGCGGCGTTGCGGCTTGGCGCGCCGGTGGTCGAATATCACACTGGGCGCTATGCCCATGCCGAGGGCGAGGACCGCGTGACCGAGCTGAAACGCCTGACCGACGCCGCCGCGCTAGCCGCCAAGAATGGCATCGAGCCGCACGCCGGGCACGGCCTGACCTTCGACAATGTCGCAGCCATCGCCGCCATCCCACAACTCGCCGAGCTAAACATCGGCCATTTCCTGGTCGGCGAGGCCATTTTCACAGGGCTTGAAGCCAGTGTCGCCCGGATGCGCGAACTGATGGACAACGCGCGGTGATCGTCGGGATCGGCTCGGACCTGTGCAACATCGCGCGGATTGAGAAGTCGCTCGACCGGTTCGGGGCGCGCTTCCTCAATCGCGTGTTCACCGACACCGAGCGCGCCAAGGCGGCGTCGCGGCCGCACACCACCGCCGGGACGCTCGCCAAACGCTTCGCCGCCAAGGAGGCTTTTTCCAAGGCCGTCGGCACCGGCTTCAAAAGCGGCGTGTTCATGAAGGACATCGGCGTCATCAACTTACCCTCGGGCGCACCGACGCTGGAGCTGACCGGCGGGGCGCGGGGACGGCTTGACGCCCTTGCGCCGGCGGGCCACGCGATCGACATTCACTTGACCATGACCGACGATTATCCCTGGGCGCAGGCCTTCGTCATATTGACCGCACGCAAGTTGGAGTGTTGATTGAACAACGATGCGCCATTGAGCGACGAAGGCACGGTGCGGCCGCTCGACGAACGAGCCGCGACCCCCGCCGAACCCCAGGAGTCGAAGGCCGCCGCCGTGTGGCGCGAGGTCAAGGGCTTGCTGTGGGTGATCCTCGCCGTGCTCGCCTTCCACAGCTTCATCGCCAAGCCGTTCTACATCCCGTCGGAATCGATGATGCCGGGGCTGTTGAAGGGCGACCGGCTGGTCGTCAGCAAGTTTCCGTATGGCTGGTCGTGGGTCAGCCCGAGCTTCCACGTCTTTCCGCATTGGGAGGGGCGACTGCTCGGCAAACTGCCCAAGCGCGGCGATATCGTCATCGTCACGCCGCCGGGCCAGAGCGACGATTATATCAAGCGGGTGATTGGCCTGCCCGGTGACACCGTCGAAGTCCGCCGCGGCCGACTGATCCTCAACGACCGGCCGGTGCCCTCTCAGGTCCGCGCGCCGGACCTGGTCCCGATCGATGCCAACGCGCCGTGCGGGATCGAGTTTTCCGGATTCCGGGTGCGCACCACCAAAGGCGAATATTGCCGGCTGCCGATCGTCCGGGAGACGCTGCCGGGCGGACCGAGTTTTGACACCATCGATTTGGGCACGAGTTCGGGCGACGATTATGGCCCGGTCAAGGTGCCGGTCGACCATGTCTTCCTGATGGGCGACAACCGCGACCGCAGCGCCGACAGCCGCTTCAACCTGGGCGCGCCGGAGAACGGGCTCGGCGGGCCCGTGCCGTGGGAGAATATCGGCGGGCGCGCCGAGTTCATCACCTTCTCGCTGGATGGCACGACCCGGATCTTCAATCCCGTAAGCTGGGTCGAAGCGCTGCGCGGCGGCCGCGCCGGCCGGTCGCTCAGGGGATCGGCGAACTAGATGACCGAACCGGCCATCGACGATCCGCACGTCGAACGGCCGGGGCCGGCCGAGTTCCGCGACCCCGTCGTTCGCCGCGAGATGCAGAAAGCGGCGGTGTGGTTCGGGCTCGCCCTGGCCATCGCCGGCGTCATCGTCCTCGCCCAGCCGCTGCTGCTGATCCTCGGCGGAATCATCTTCGCCATCTTCCTCGACGGTGGCGCGCGCATGCTCAAGCGGGTCGTGCCGATCGCGCGCGGCTGGCGGTTGCTGCTGACGATCCTGCTCGGCTTCGGTTTTATCGGCTGGCTGTTTTGGTTTGCCGGCACCACCATCGCCGCCCAGGCGGAAACGCTGCGGATTGTCGTCAACGCCCAATTCCACCGCGTGATGGAGTTTGCCGGCTCGCTCGGGCTGTTGCCCAAGGGCCAGGCGACCACCGTCGGTGCGCAGTTGCTCGGCTCGGTCGGCCGCCTGACGAGCGCCGTCGGCAGCGTGCTCGGCGCGGTCACCAGCGTGATCGCGATGATCGTCATTGGCATCTTCCTTGCCGCCGAGCCCAGGATCTACGACCGCGGCATCGCCTGGATGCTGCCGTTGAGGGCGCGCACCGGCTTCTACCGAATCGCCGATCATGTCGCCTTCACGCTTCGCCGCTTGCTGTTCGGACGTCTCGTCGGAATGCTGTTCGAGGGCATTTTTACCTACGTCATGCTGGCGTGGGTCATCCGCCTGTTCGGCATGGACCCGGTGCCGATGGCGGGCCTGCTGGGCCTGCTCACCGGCGTGCTGGCGTTCATTCCCAACATCGGCGCGATCACCTCGGGCGTGCTGATGGTCGCGGTCGGCTTCAGCGCCGGGCCGGAGCAAGGCTTGTGGGCGATCTTCGTCTACTTCTTCGTCCAGAACATCGACGGCTATCTGGTCGTGCCGTACATCGCCCGGCGGACGGTCGACCTGGCACCGGCGATCGTGCTTGCCATGCAGCTGCTGATGGGGGCGTTGTTCGGCATCCTTGGCGTGTTGTTCGCCGACCCAATCCTCGCGTCGCTGAAAGTGGTACTGGTCGACTTGAGCCGCCAGCAAGCGGCGAGGAAAAGCGAGCCGCCCGAAATCACCTAGGGCAATCGTCTAGGGCTGGGGTGGCGCCGCTTCTGGTTGCGCCACACCGGGCTGTCCGCCGCCGGGCTGATGACGTCCCTGCATCAGCGCGGCATTGGGCACCACCTGGACGACATGGACGTCGAAGTCGAGGTCGGAATTGGGCGGGATCGCGCTGCCCGGCGGCTGCGTCTCGCCATAGCCGAGGTTCGACGGGATGATGATCTTGTAGCGTCCGCCCTTCTGCATCCTGGTCAGGGCCTCGGCAAAGCCGGGGATGACCTGGCCGGCGATCATCGGCGTCGGGCCGCGGCCCTCGCTGCTGTCGAACACGGTCCCGTCCATCAGCCGTCCCTCATATTCGACGAGGACGCCGTCGACCGCCTTGATCTGCGGGCCGGAGCCGGCGGTCACGGTGCGGAACCGGAGGCCGCTGGGGGTGGTCTCGCCGCGCAGCGATCCGGCCCCGATCCACGCCAAAGCGACCCCGGCCGCAACCAGCGCCAGCAGCCCAAGCCACAGTTTGCCGACGCCCGAATGGCTCTTGGGGTGGGCAGGCGTGCTGGCGGACATCGGGGGTCGGCCTCCTCAACGGGCGGCAGTCAGAAAGGCTAGCGGGCGGTGCCTTCGCGCTCGACGCGCTTGCGCTCGAGCTTGCGGGCCCGTCGGATCGCCGCGGCGCGTTCGCGAGCGCGCTTTTCCGACGGCTTCTCGTAATGACGGCGCAGCTTCATTTCGCGGTAGACGCCTTCGCGCTGCAGCTTCTTCTTGAGCGCGCGCAGCGCTTGCTCGACGTTATTGTCGCGAACGATGATCTGCATAAAAAGCCGTCACACTCCTGAATTTCGCCCCAGATCGGGGCTGAACAAACCGCGTAGCCGACAGGCCACCGAAGCTCGCTCCAATGCCAATTAGTCGCTGCGGGCGGACCTACAGCGGGGCGGGGCCATAACAGTGTAAGCGGAGCGGTTCAAGCCGGCGAGCTGGCGCTTGGCGCTTTCGGCTGGAATTGCAGCCGGGTTCGCCCCTGTCCGAAGGCAAGATTTGCTCCGCGACGCGAAAAATGACAGATTGATTGCGGGAGCCTTCGCCGGATCATCGGCGACAGGGGCAATTTGGGGGGATTCGCAGTGCAGCCTGTCCGGCTTGTATTGTTGTTGCTGGCGGGCCCGCGCCAGGGCGAGAACGACTTTCTCGAATTTCCGTCGGTCGCGGAGGCCGTCGCCTTCGGCCGCGAACTTTACAGTGAGCCCAGGTTTCAACTCGACGGGATCGAGAACGACCGCGGCAAGACGCTGATGGCCTGCGATCATTTGAACGACCTTTGCCGGTTGCCGTTAGCGACGCCAAACCGCAGATACGGCTAGCCCTCTTCACCGGCTCGATTGCTCGATTTCTGCGCCTCCCGCCCCAAAATCCCCTATTTATGCGACGAACCGTTGGCCTCGCGCGGCGGAGGGGGAAACAAACTCAACTCGGTTATCGGCGATTAATCCTTCGGCTGTTACACACGTCGTTTCGCGCGGAGGGTCTGAATGTCATTGAATCGCAGGGAAATGTTGCGTCTCGGCGCCGTCGGCGTCGGCGGTGCAATGCTGTCCTCTGCGGCCAGTTCGGTGGGTCTTCCGTCGATCGTCTTTCAGACGCCGCCGCGTCCGGCGCTGATCCCGAAGCCGCCGTTCCAGCCGGCCGGGATCAATCCGCAATTGTTCCAGCGCGCGCGCGCCGCCATGGATACCCACCGCATCGCGGCTCGCGACTTCATCGGCGTTGCGGATTTCTCACAGCCCTCGAGCGACCGGCGGTTCCACGTCGTCGATCTGCGCAACGGTCAGGTTGACAGCTACCACGTCGCCCACGGCCAAGGATCCGACCCCGACCATTCGGGTTTCCTCGAGCACTTCTCGAACGATTTCGGCTCTTATGCGACGTCCAGCGGGACGTACACGACCGGCGAATATTACCAGGGGAAGTACGGCCTCTCGATGAAGACGCGCGGCCACGACTGGTCGAACAACAATGCCGAATCGCGCGCAATCGTCATCCACAACGCTTGGTACGCCGAGCCCGAGGTGCTTGCCCAACATGGCAAGCTCGGCCGCTCGCAGGGCTGCTTCGCTTTCTCCCGCGCCGACCAGTGGCCGATCATGCAAAAGCTCGCCGGCGGCCGAATGATCTACGCGGACAAGGTTTCGGTCTAAGCCTCCGGCCGGGCTGATTAGCCCGCCTCGACTACCTCGCAGCGACAGCCGTTCCGCTCGCCGGCTTTTTGTCGAGCAGTGCGGCGATGACCTTGCCGTCGCGCTTATAGATATCCGTATAGTCCTTGATCGACCCGTCGACGAGCGCCGCCGACGACATGTAGACGATGTACACCGGCAGCGGCTTGGGGAAGTTCGCCGGGACCGCTTTCTTGCTGGCGAGCGCAGCCGCAATCTTTTGCGCAGTCCATTGGACCGGCGCTGGGGCGGCGGCTG
The DNA here is from genome assembly GCA_039921365.1 of Sphingomicrobium sp. Taxonomy (GTDB): domain Bacteria; phylum Pseudomonadota; class Alphaproteobacteria; order Sphingomonadales; family Sphingomonadaceae; genus Sphingomicrobium. The sequence goes on from JBDSBX010000063.1 coordinate 8,462, forward strand.
TTCCCGTCGCACCGTCGACGGCCGGGGCGGCAGCGACGCCCCCCTCGGTGAGCAGCTTGGTTGCCAGCGCCAGCACATGCTCGGTGCGAATGCAGCCGTGGCTGTAGGCGCGCGCCTTGGTGTCGAACAGGCCGCGGGCATTGGTGTCGTGAAGGTAGATCGCCTTCGGGTTCCACATCACGAACTTCGCCTGGCCCAAGGCGTTCGATGGTCCCGGGGGCTGACGCCAGCGGACGATGGACTTGCCGTCCGCGCTTCGCACCGGGACGTAACCCCGTTTGCCGCGAACGTCTTTCTCAATGCTCTTGGGGACTTCCCACCACGGATTGAGGATCACTCCGGTCGCCAGCGCCGACAGTTGCGGCGTCGGCGTGCTGATCTTGCCG
>JBDSBX010000064.1:0-4244 GCA_039921365.1 Sphingomicrobium sp.
CCGCCGGAGCCAGAGCGCGGCTAAGGCCACTCGGGCAAACTGAAGCGTAAGATCTTCCCGGGCGAGGCATTGGCTTCGCCCGGGATTTTCTTTGCCTGCAACAATTACGGAACGGTCGAGCCGCCGACCGGTTGAGGGTGCGGCGAGGAGGCGACGGCAATGCAATATCGCAAGCTTGGCGACAGCGATCTGGAAGTTTCGGAAATCTCCTTGGGGTCGTGGCTGACCTACGGCGTCGGCGTCGAAGCCAATGCCGCGCGGGCATGTCTCGATGCGGCCTTCGACCAGGGCATCAGCTTCATCGATACCGCCAATGTCTATGGCCGCGGCGCCGCTGAATCATTTCTCGGCGAGGCCCTCAAACAGCGACCGCGTGACAGCTACGTGCTGGCCACCAAAGTCTATTTCCCGATGAGCGACAGCGACCGCGGCTTGTCGCGGGCGCAGATCGAAAACCAGCTCGCCGCGTCGCTGAAGCGGCTCCAGGTCGACGTCGTCGATCTCTACCAATGCCACCGCTTCGACGATGCCACGCCGCTCGACGAAACGATGGAGACGCTTACCCGGGCGGTCGACAGCGGCAAGGTCCGCTATCTGGGCTTTTCGGAGTGGCGGGGCGAGCAAATCCAGGCCGCCCTGGACATGGCCGGAGTCGCCAGGTTCGTCTCGAGCCAGCCGCAATATTCGCTGGTCTGGCGCGAGCCCGAAGCCAAGGTCGTGCCGCTGTGTGCGGCCAACGGCATCTCGCAGATTGTCTGGTCGCCGCTCGGCCAGGGCGTGCTGTCCGGCAAATATGACCCCGGCAAACCGCCGCCGGCCGACAGCCGCGCGTCGAGCGAAGAGATGGGCGGTTTCATGGACCGGCTGATGCAGCCAGACGTGCTTCGCGCCGTGCAGCAGCTGAAACCGATCGCGCAAGAGGCAGGTTTGACTCTTCCCCAGTTCGCGCTGGCCTGGGTGCTGCGCCAACCCAACGTCGCCTCGGCGATCATCGGCGCGTCGCGGCCGGCGCAGGTGGTCGAGAATGCGATGGCCTCCGGCGCGGTCGTCGACGCCGAATTGTTCACCCGCGCCGAAGCGATCATCGACACGGCGCTGACGGGCGAGCTCGCCGACTAGTTCCGCGCTACGCTTGCTGGGATTGCGCGGGCGGATTGTCGGCGGGCGGCGCGACCGTGACCCACAGCAAGGTCGATGAGACCAGGACGGCCAAGCATAGCGAACGGAAATTCATGAGGGTTTCCTTCTCAGATAGCGAACAGGTTGAGGCTTAGATCGCCTTCGAGCTGTGGCGGTTCGGCGAGACGAAAATCTCTTCGATCGGCAAGGCGAACAGCTCGGCGATGCGGAATGCCAGCGGCAGCGACGGGTCGTAGCGGCCGGTCTCGATTGCATTGACGCTTTGGCGCGACACTTCGAGCTTTGCGGCGAGGTCGCTTTGGCTCCAATTGCGCATCGCGCGCAGCACTTTCAGGCGGTTTTCCATCAGCAGCTGCCGTCGCCGACGGTCAGCTTGTTGACGACCGAGCCGACGCCCAGCCCGGCGAAGAACAGGATCGTCAGGTAGAAAGCGTCGATGTGACCGACCAGGCCGTAATTCTCGAGGAAGCCGTAGATCGTCGCGACTACCATCGTCAGGCCGGTCGCGACCAGCATCTGACGAACCAGCAGGCTGCGCCGATATTCGTCCCTTTCCTCGATCAGCAGCCGGCCGATCGCCCAGAAGACCGAGGCCACGCACAGGCCCGGGAGCAACGCGACGAGCCAGGCGAGCGGCCCACCGATCTTTTGATCGTCGATAAGATATTCCGCGAGGAACAAAGTGATGAGGTAGCCGACCATCGCGGCGAGGACTCGAGCGACATAGCGGCGCTGGGCTGACGATTTTGACATGACAGGCTTCCTTGTTATTTAGTAAAGGCAGCTTTACAGAACCGGTAAAGTGTTGTCAAGCACGCTTGTCGACTCTTGCGCTTATTTGAATTTGACAGTCGTTCCGAAATTGCCCGACATTTGGCTAAGCCGAAAGGGGTTCCATGAGGTTTGCGATCGCTGCATTGGCCGCCGCGCTGTTGCTGAGCAGTGGACCGGGGCGCGCGCAGGACGCGGATTTAACGCCCGAGCGCGCGGCGGCCGCGTCGAGGGACCCCAGCGGCAAGCCGAGCAGGCCAGCCAGCCAGCCGGGAACGAGTCAGCCGGGGACGGCGACGCCCAAGGCGGACCAGAAATTGCTGATCGATCTGGTCAATCGGCTCACCAGGCCGGGCGAGCCCGCTCCACCTCGGCCGCCGGCGGTCCCGCAACCCGTCGAGCCCGCGGCTCCGGTGAGTACCGCGCCGGCGCCGCCACCAACGGCAATTCCACCGCCCCCGCGATCGCGGCCCGGCTTCGCACTCCCGACCTCGGTCGCCGGTCCGCGCACCGTGCAGCCGAGGCCCGCGCCGGCGCCACAGCCACCCCCGCGCGCGCCAGTTGTTGTCGCGCAGGTGGCTCCGCAAATGGGTACGCCGGAACCGAACATCTCAGCCGCGGCTGAACCCGCTCTACCAACGCCGCCCGCGCCGCCCGTCCGTCAGTCCAGCGCGGCCAAGCAGCCGGCCGTGCCGCCGGCCCAGCGCAGCTCTTCGCTTCTGTCGCAAAGCCCGTGGTTACTCCTGGCACTGCTTGCTGCGGCGTCGGCGGTCGTCGCCCGATTGACCTGGAGCCGCGCCCGCCAGATCGCCCGGACGAGGGCCGCGCTGTCGCTCGAGCCGCGGCTCGACCTTGCGCAGGGGTCGTGCTCCGCGGGCAGCCTCGCGCTCGCCTGCCCGCCGATGACCATCCGCAGCCGCCTGGAGTTCGCCGGTGCTTAAGTCGATCCTGCTCAGCGACCTGCTTCCGGACAAGCTCGATTCGGTCGCCGACCAGGTGCGTGACAGGATGTGCGACGACGAACGGATCGGCGGCATTAAACTCGCCTGGGACTATATCGGCAAGGAATTGAACAGGGCGCTCAAGTCCGCGCTCGATCGCGATTTGCTCGCTGTTGTCGCCAAGACCTGGTCGGAGTTCAGCGAAATCGCCGTCTTCGCCGATCCCGCCAAGCATCCGCCCGGCGAGCGTTCGGTGGTGACGCTCGGCGAGCATGAACTCAAGCGTGAGCTTCACCCGGTAATCGCGGTGACCGTGGCGCCATGCCCGTGCGTCGAGCTCAAATTCCTGCTCGCGCTCACTGCCAACATCAGCGGGGCCAGGCTTACGATCGTCGATGGGCATATCGTCGGCGGCGATCTCGGCGAGCTGTGGGCGAGCGCTCAGCTGAGTTATGAGGGCACGCCGCTGCACGCGCCGCAGAAGTCGGCGAAAGTCCCGGTTCCGGGCGAGTTTGCATTCGATCCCTGCATCAAAATCCCGCGCATGATCAGCCGACCGGTTGAGGGAGCGGCGGCCGGCGGCTAGAGCGCCAAGCGATGACCAGGATGTTCAAGATCGCACTGCCCGACGGCTCGGTGCGGGAAATGCCCGAGGGCTCGACCCCGGCCGATGTCGCCGCGGCGATCGGGCCCGGCCTGGCCAAGGCCGCGCTGGCGGCGAAAATCGACGGGGAGATGCGCGACCTCAACCGGCCGTTCGAGGGCGACGCCGCGCTCAGCCTGATTACCTCCCGCGACGAAAAGGACGCGCTTGAGCTGTTTCGTCACGACTTCGCGCACATCCTCGCCGAGGCGGTCCAAAACCTCTTTCCGGGCACCCAGATTACCTTCGGCCCGGCAACTGACGACGGCTTCTATTACGACTTCGGGCCGGCGCCCGGGCGCGGGCCGTTCACCGAAGAGGATTTGCCGGGAATCGAAGAAGAGATGCGCCGCGTCATCGCCCGCGACGAGCCACTGGTCCGCGAAGTCTGGAGCCGCGACCAGGTCCGCGAGCATTTCGACAAGAGCGGCGAGGACTTCAAGGCTGAATGGGTGATGGAGCTGCCCGCCGACGAAACCATCACCATGTACCGATCAGGCGGCTGGCTCGACCTGTGCCGCGGACCGCATCTGGCGTCGACCGGCAAGCTTGATCCAAGCGCGTTCAAGCTGACGCGGGTCTCGGGCGCCTACTGGCGCGGCGACCCCAAAAACCCGATGCTCAGCCGGATCTACGGCACCGCCTGGCTCAACAAGAAGCAGCTCGACGCCTATCTCATCCGGCTCGAGGAAGCGGAAAAGCGCGACCACCGCAAGATCGGCCAGGAAATGGACCTGTTCCATCTCCAG
>JBDSBX010000065.1:0-5545 GCA_039921365.1 Sphingomicrobium sp.
GCGGCTACAGCCTGACTTACGGCAGCCTGGCCGGCGTCATGATCGCTCTATTGTTCTTTTTCGTCATTGGATTGGGCGTAGTGATGGGCGCGGAACTCAACGCTGCCCTAGCCGAAGGCGGGTCGACAGCGCTAAAGGGTGAAATCTACAGCGGGCCGTTCAAGGATGAGCTCGAAGTCGAAGAGCCGCAGCCCGGCGAGGATGTGGTTGCGGAGTTCGTGACAGGGGGACCTCAGCTTTGACCAACGCTTCGGGCGGTTTGATGAAGGGCAAGCGCGGGCTGATCATGGGCCTTGCCAACGACCGCTCGCTGGCCTGGGGCATTGCCAAGGCGCTGGGCGAACAGGGCGCGGAACTGGCTTTCTCTTATCAGGGGGAATCGCTCGAAAAGCGGGTTCGCCCGCTGGCCGAGCAGCTTGGTTCGAAGCTGCTGATCGACTGCGACGTCAGCAGCAACGCCGCGCTCGACAAGGCGTTCGCGGGCTTGGCCAAGAAATGGGGTAAGCTCGACTTTCTGGTCCATGCGATCGGCTTTTCGGACAAGAATGAGCTGCGCGGCAAGTTCGTCGACACCACGCTCGACAATTTCCTGCTGACCATGAACATCTCGGTCTACAGCTTCGTCGCGGTCGTCCAGCGGGCGCGGGCGATGATGGACCGTGGCGGTTCGATGCTGACGCTGACCTATTACGGCGCCGAAAAAGTCATCCCGCACTACAATGTCATGGGGGTGGCCAAGGCGGCCTTGGAGTCCAGCGTCAAATATCTGGCGATGGATCTCGGGCCCGAGGGCATCAGGGTCAACGCCATCTCGGCCGGCCCCATCAAGACTCTGGCGGCGAGCGGCATCGGCGACTTCCGTTATATCATGAAGTGGAACGAATATAATTCGCCGCTGCGCCGCAATGTCACCATCGAGGACGTCGGCGGGGCGGCGCTCTATCTCTTGTCCGACCTCGCCAGCGGCGTCACCGGCGAAATCCACCATGTAGACGCCGGCTACAACGTCGTAGGCATGAAGGCCGAAGACGCCCCCGACATCGCGACGGTCTAAAGTGGGCCAACCGGCCGGCAAGCCGCCCCGTAATTTCGCCAGATATTGGCAAATGGAAGCGGCCAACACTGTGTTCGTCCCGGGTCTGGCGCTGGCGCTCGGCTTTCCTCGTTACTGGTTGGAAGCGATTGCCCTGATCCTGGCGATCGTTGCGACCGCGGGTTTCCTGGTCGTCGGCACGGCTTATTGGCGGGCGGTCGACCGGCGGCTGCGGCTGGGCGATGCCGCGGTCACGGGGCGGGCGCTGGCACTGGCTGATCGCGTCGAGGAACCGGTGCTGGTCGCTAACGGACTTGCCATCGTCGCGACGGTCGCCGCGCTGATCTCCCACGGCTGGAGCCGAAGCGTCATCGCGGCCGCCTGCCTGTCGCTGCTCGCCGCTCTGGAATACATCAATTACTATCACCGCCAGCTGCAGCACTTCGACAGTGCCGCCGACCTTAAACGTCTGCTAACCGGCCGCGGGCTACGGATCGCGCATATGGCGCGAGAACTCGCCAAGTGGCGGGGCGATCAGGGAGCGCGGTAATGGAGGCGGTCGGCCGCAAGCTGCACATCTATGGGCGGGTGCAGGGCGTGTTTTACCGCCAGTGGACGGTCAACCAAGCGCGTAACCTCGGCGTCACCGGCTGGGTGCATAACGCCCGGGACGGCTCGGTCGAGGCGCATCTCGCCGGTGACGAGGCCGCGGTCGCGCAGATGATCGAACAGATGCGCCAGGGACCCGCTGGAGCGCATGTCGATGACCTGACCATCGAGGAAGTCGCGCCCGAAGCCGTCGATGGCTTCTCCGTCCGCCTTTAGCCGCCAAACGGGTCGCGCACCAAAATCGTGTCGTCGCGCTCGGGCGAGGTGCTGACCAGCGCCACCGGGCAGCGGATCAGCTCCTCGATCCGCCGGACATATTTGACCGCTCGCGCCGGCAGGTCGGCCCAGCTGCGCGCACCTCGCGTCGATCCCGGCCAGCCCGGGACGTCCTCATAGACCGGCTCGACCCGCGACTGGTCAAAGGCGTGCGGCGGAAGATAATCGTAAGCCTCGCCGTCGATCCGGTAGCCGGTGCAGATCCGCACCGTCTCGAACTCGTCGAGGACGTCGAGCTTGGTCAGCGCAATCCCGGTGATGCCAGAGACCGCGACCGCCTGGCGGACCAGCACCGCGTCGAACCAGCCGCAGCGGCGCCGGCGCCCGGTCACCGTGCCGAATTCGTGGCCGCGCTCGCCCAGACGCTGGCCGATGGCGTCTTCAAGCTCGGTCGGAAATGGGCCTGAGCCGACCCGCGTCGTATAGGCCTTGGCAATCCCGAGCACGAAGCCGGCGCCCGACGGGCCGATGCCGCTGCCCGATCCGGTCGTCCCGGCGACCGTGTTCGACGAGGTGACGAACGGATAGGTGCCATGGTCGACATCGAGCAGCACGCCCTGCGCGCCTTCGAACAAGATCCGCCGTCTCTGCCGCAGCGCCGCGTCGAGATCGCGCCACACCGGGCGCGCGAACGGCAGGACGAAATCGGCGATTTCAGAGAGGTCGCGGCGCAGCCGGTCGCGGTCGACCGGCGGCTCCTTGAAGCCGGCGCGAAGCGCGTCGTGATGCGCGCATAACCGGTCGAGTTGCGGGTCGAGCGCGTCGAGGTGGGCGAGGTCGCACAGCCGGATCGCGCGCCGCCCGACCTTGTCCTCATAAGCGGGACCGATGCCGCGCCGCGTCGTGCCGATCTTGCCGGCCCCCGACGCATCTTCCCGAAGCGCGTCCAGATCGCGGTGAATCGGCAGGATCAGTGGGCAGGTTTCGGCGATCATCAGCACTTCGGGCGTGATGGCAATGCCCTGCGCGGCGACCCGCTCGACCTCGGCCTTGAGCGCCCATGGGTCGAGGACGACGCCATTGCCGATCACCGACGGCGTGCCGCGGACGATGCCCGACGGCAGCAGCGACAATTTATAGGTCTGGTCGCCGACCACCAGCGTGTGGCCGGCGTTATGCCCGCCCTGGAAGCGGACCACCATGTCGGCGCGGCTGGCGAGCCAGTCGACGATCTTGCCCTTGCCTTCGTCGCCCCACTGCGCGCCGATGACGGTGACGTTGCCCAAGTCGATTTCCCGTGTGCTGAACTGCCCCGCGCGCTCCTACGGGGCGGGCGGCAATGCGTCTAGGTCGGGCGAGCGCGGAGCGTCCTTGAGGCGCTCGCGAAGCTCCGACAGTTCCCAATAATCGTTGCGGCTGAACGGCAGCAGCGGGTTGAGCGCCGCCATGGTGGTGCGGCCGAGCTCGCGCTTCAGTTCGGCGAGGCGAGCAAAACCGCCGCCGATGTCCGCCTCGACCCGGTCGCCGTCCGCGGATTGTTGCAGCAAGGTCTCCTCGGCGGTCAGCACGAGGCGCGCCAGCACTTCCCAATATTCGCGGATGCGCTCGCCCGTCTGAGTGCCGGAGCGGGCGGCGAGCGCGGCAATGCGGTCACCGGGGGGAGTGTCGGGAAAGCGACCGGCGCTCAGCGTGTCGAGCATCACGCGATGGCCATTGCGCTCGGCTCTCAGCCACTGCTGGGCCTCGCCGGCGCCAAAGCGGGAAATGGCCATCAGTGCCAACGGCGCCAGGATCACCGTCCCCAGCATGGCCAGCATCGGCTGATTCGGAAACTGGTTGAACAGCGTGTGGATCGCGACCGCGGCGAGCAGGCCGGGGACAAACCACAACGGATTGAAATCATAGTTGCTGGCGGCTTCGCGAGTTTCGCGCTCCGCGAACTCGTGGGCGATCGCGGCCATGATCGCCAGCGTCGTGCCGTGCATGATCGCCGTCCCCAGGCCGCGCACCATCCACACTGCCGGCGGCAGGTCCGGGAAGCGCATCAAATAGAGAATATTCTCGACCACCGAGAATCCCGCGCCGACAGCGAAGCCGGAAATTACCGCGTCGAGCTTAAAACCAATCCGATTGAACCGGAACAGGCTGATGATCACGATCGCTTTCAGCGCTTCTTCGATCCATGGTGCGGCGAAGCGGCTGTAAAGATTGAAGCCGATCGGCAAGCTGTCGAGAAAGATCCCGCTCAGCGGGTAGGCGGCGGCGGCGGCTACAGCCCCCATCAGCAGCAGGCCGAGCGTCTCCCACAGGCTCATCAGCTTGAACACGTCGAGCCAGATAAACACCGCCGTCAGCAGCAGTACCGGCACCAGTGCGATCGACCAGTCGATGATGTCGGCGATTCCCATCGCAGACTGACTACATGATTTTCAACGAAGCGAGCAGTTCTGTCTTGCGATAATCGCCATCGGCCCAGCCGCCCGCCGCGCCGATCGACAGCACCATCGGCAGGCGCAGGGCAACGGTGAAGTTGAGATCGAGCTGCGCGCCCAGATTGACGTAGCGGTGAGAGTAGCCGTCGGGCGACTGAGTCGCGAGCACGCCGGTGAACACGGCCGGCCGGATATAGCCCAGATAAAATGCGGGCGCGCCGATTTCGGCGAAGCGGATCGGCGGCAAATTGATCTCGCCGGTCAGCTTGCCGAAGCGACGCGCGCTGATTTCGTCGATGCCGAAACCCGGGAAGCTTTCGGTCGCGCGATATCGCTTCACCGGGCGGTCATCGACGTAATTATTGCGGAACGATCCGAAATAATAAGCCGCCAGCGGACTCAATCGCTTACCGCCGGCGATCCCCGCCTGGGCATACAGCCAGGCCGAGCTGTTGCTCCACGGCAGCGCGGTGCCGATATCGAACCCGCCGTACAGCTTGGGGTAGAAATCCCCCAGGGCGTGGTCGGTGGCGGCGATGATCCGCCCGGCAAAGCCCTTTTCATGATCGACACCGCCAAGCGACGCGGTGGTGTTGGTATAACGGACCCCGATCTCGGCCGATTGCAATTCCTTTGGGCTGGCGATGTTCTGCGCGCCCGGCAATTGCTTCAGTCCGAAGAACGCCGCTGCCGAGCCGAAAACGTCGAGTTGGCGCGGCGGATCGTAGATCAGCGGCTTCGAATAATTGACGATGAACGCGTCGCCCTTGCGGCTGCGAAGCACCGGGCCGGCGAGATCGTAGACATCGGCGAGGTTGTGCCAGTAATTGAGCTTCCAGCTTGGCGTCTGATATTCGAGATTGACGTGCAGCCGCTCGCCGCCGCGCACCTTGCCGAATGGGGACACCGCGACGGTGGCGCTCAGCTGGCGGAACTGCAGCGGATCGGCGAGATGCAGATAATAGCCGAAAGCCGGCGAACGGTCGTAGCCCGAGACGATCGGATAATGCGCATCGAACCGCATGCGCTTCATGGGCTCGTACGTGCCGCGGGCAGTGATCAGCTCATCGAGCGGGACCTTGGCGGGCGATCCGACACCCCATTGCTTGAGTTCGGGCCGGGCGTTGACGACTTCGGTCCCGAGGAAACGCACGCTGGCGAGGTCCTCGCGCACCCGCGGTTGGACTATCGCCGGGTTGAACCCGTCACCGGCATAATCATAGACCAGGAGCGAGCCGTCGGGGCGCAGCTGCGG
>JBDSBX010000066.1:0-4625 GCA_039921365.1 Sphingomicrobium sp.
GCCTCGGCGGCATCGAGGTCCTCGCCGCGCTCGAGCTTCGCATAGCCGAGGAAATTGAGGATCAGCGGCTGGTCGGGGGAGATCGCCAGCGCCGCCTCCAGCGCCTGCTTGGTCTCGGTCCAACGGCCCGCCTGCTCCAGTGCGGTCGATTGCAGCAGGAGCAGCGGCCACAGGTCGCTCGGCTTGCCCTGCGCCCGGGTCAGCCCGATCGCCCGGCCGTATGCGTCGGCCGCCTCGTTGTACCGCTTAGCCGACTGCAATACGTCACCGAGGCGGGCGAAGTCGCTGACCGTCGGCTCGCCGCTTGTCGTCGTCGTCCGGGCGAGGGCCAGCGCCTCGTCGAACCGCTTCTGCTCGACCAGGATGCGCGCGGCAGTGTCTCGGGCGTCGGATGACAGTGGATCGGCGATCGGCACGGAGTTGAGCACCGCCAGCGCCTGGTCGGCCCGATCCTGGCTTTGCAGAAGCAGCGCCAGCAGCACCGCTCCGGCGGCATTGCGCGGATCGGCATAACGGGCGATCTGCACCATACCGGTCGGCAACGCCCGATTGTTGAGCCGGTTGAGGTCGACGGCGAGGCCGAGCAACAGCTCCGAATAGGCCTTGGCCGGATTATCGATGGCAAGGCCAATGCGCTTGCCGGCGACAATCCGCCGACGGGCGGCACCGCCGTCTACACCCATGCCTTCGACCATTGCGAGCGCGCGCGGCCAGTCGCCGGCAGCAAGGAAACCGTCGGCAAGCGCCAGCCGCAATCGAGACTCGCGGCCGCCGGCGCCCGCAGCGGCGCGGCGAGCGAATGGCTCCGCTTCTGCCGTCCGGCGGAACCGGAGCAGCATGAACGCCCGATTTTCCAGCCGGAACGGACCGAGCAAGCTGTTGGGATTGACCTCGTCGATAATGGTCAGCGCCGAATTCAGGTCACGGCGTTCGACCGCCGACCAGGCCTTGATCAACGGTTCGAGGAATTGCAGATTGGCCTCGTCGTTGGCCCCCGCGACGAACAGTAAGGCGCGGTCCGACTTCCTCCGCCGCAATTCTTCGGCAATCAGCAGCAGCCGCGCATCGGTCGTCCATTCGGACGGCTTGAGCTTGCGCGTCAGGCGCAACGCGAGGGGGATGTTGCCGGCGCCGATCGCTTCGCCCAGCGCCTTGCGGCTAATCGTCGAATCGCCCGACGTCCGCTCGGCCAGTCCGGCCAGCAGCTCGGCCGACCGGCCGTGCTCGCCGCGCATCGCCGCCGCCCGCGCTTCGACGTAGGTCGAGGCCGAGCTCTGGGTCGAAGCGCGCGCGGACGCCGCCGGAGCAGCAAGCACCGCGATCATACCGGCCGTGGCGAACCCTCTACATGTTGGGATAGTTTGGCCCTCCTCCGCCTTCCGGTGTCACCCAATTGATGTTCTGCGTCGGGTCCTTGATGTCGCAGGTCTTGCAGTGGACGCAGTTCTGGGCGTTAATTTGCAGCTTCGCCTCGCCATCGGGCCCATCGACAAATTCATAAACGCCCGCCGGGCAGTAACGCTGCTCAGGACCGTCATAGACCGGAAGATTGATCTCGGTCGGGGTGCCGGCGTCCTTGAGCGTCAGGTGAACCGGCTGATTCTCTTCGTGGTTGGTGTTGGATACGAACACCGACGACAAGCGGTCGAAGGTCAACACGCCGTCGGCTTTGGGGTAAACGATCGGCCGAAAATCCTTTTTCGGCTTGAGCTGCGTATGGTCGGCGTGATGCTTGAGGGTCCAGGGCAAGCGGAGCCCCAGCTGCCCGAGCCACATGTCGACGCCGGCGTAGAGGCTGCCGAGCAAGCCGCCCCAGCGCGCCACCGCCGGCTGGACGTTGCGGACCAGGCGCAGTTCCTTGTCGATCCAGCTGGCCCGCAGCGCTTTGGGATAGGCGTCGAGACGGTCGGCGCTGCGCTCTGCGGCAATCGCCTCGAACGCCGCCTCAGCTGCCAGCATGCCCGACTTCATCGCCGTGTGCGTACCTTTGATCCGCGGCACGTTGACGAACCCGGCCGAGCAACCGATCAGCGCCCCACCCGGAAACACCAGCTCGGGGATCGCCTGCCAACCGCCTTCGTTGATGACCCGCGCGCCATAGGACACGCGCTTGCCCCCCTCGATCTCGGCGCGGATCGCCGGATGAGTTTTCCACCGCTGGAATTCCTCGAATGGCGACAGATAGGGATTGGCGTAATCGAGCGCGAGGACGAAGCCCAGGGCGACCTGACCGTTGTCCTGGTGGTAGAGGAACCCCCCGCCCCACGCATCGTCGAGCGGCCAGCCCTGGCTGTGAATCACCCGTCCGGGCTTGTGCTTATCCGCAGGCACATCCCACAACTCCTTGACACCAAGGCCAAAAACTTGCGGTCCGCTGTTCTTGCGCAGGTCGAGAATCTCGGTCAGCCGCTTGGTCAGATGGCCGCGCGCGCCTTCCGCGAAGAACGTGTAGCGAGCGTGGAGCTCCATCCCGGGCTGGTGGTCGGAGCGCTGCGTGCCATCGCGGGCAATGCCGAGGTCGCCGGTCGCGACCCCTCTGACCGAGCCGTCGTCGGCGTATAGGATCTCCGCCGCCGCGAAACCCGGGAATATCTCGACCCCCAGTTCCTCCGCCTGCCCCGCCAGCCAGCGGCAGAAATTGCCAAGGCTGAGCGTGTACGCGCCCCTATTGTGCATGAACGGCGGGGTCAGTATTTCGGGCATCGCCCACTTTCCGGTCCTGGTCAGTAGCCAGTGGTGGTTCTCGGTCACCGGCACGGTAAGCGGCGAGCCCTTGTCCTTCCAATCGGGGATCAGCTCGTTCAGCGCCTTGGGATCGAGGACCGCGCCGGACAGAATATGCGCCCCAACCTCGCTGCCTTTTTCGAGGATGCAGACGGTCAATTCGCGCCCGGCTTCGGCGGCCAATTGCTTCAGTCGAATTGCCGCGCTGAGCCCGGCCGGGCCGGCGCCGACGATCACCACGTCGTACTGCATTGATTCGCGGGCGGTCATCGCTTTGGCTTTCGTCGTGTGGGCAAGGCAGTTGCCCGCTAATGCCCTGCCAATTCCTTGACCGCGCCGTCAATGCCATTGAGGGATGCGGCATGGGCGGGGACGACGATCGATTGAGCGCGGCCGACGCCGCCAGCACACTGGGCTGGTGGCTCGCAGCGGGCGTCGATGTCGCGGTTGCGGAAACGCCGCGCAATTGGTTGAAAGACCCGGTGCCGCCGCCGTCCAACGTCCGCCAGCCGTCGGCTGTGGCGGTCAGCCAGGCGCTCGAGACCCTGCATTTGTTTCGTGATTGGCTGGGCACCGCGCCTTCGCTGCCGCTAGCGAGCGCCGGCAGTACGCGGGTTATGCCGCAGGGCCAGGAAGCAGCCCCGGTGATGCTGGTCGCCGAAATGCCGGCGCGCGAGGATGCGGCCGAAGGCAGGCCGATCGGCGGCGAAGCCTGGCTGTTGATGACCAAAATGCTGGCCGCCATCGGCATCCGCGCCGAGGATGCCTATACCGCGACCCTTGCCTGCTTCCACGCGCCGGGCGCCAAGATGCGCGCCGAGGAACTCGCCGAATGCGCCGGCATCGCCCGACAGCATGTGACGCTCGCCAAGCCCAAGCGCTTGTTGCTGCTCGGCGATGCGCCGGCCCGCGCCCTCCTCGGCAAGCCGCTCGCCGCTGCCCGCGGCCACGTCCACAAGGTCGAAGGCGTGCGCACGGTGGCGACGTTCCACCCGCGCTTCCTGATCAACCGGCCATCGGACAAGGCGCTCGCCTGGCGCGACTTGCTGCTGCTGATGGAGGATGATTCTTGAAATTGCCCCTGCTCGCCTGCGTCGCCTTGCTGTGCGCGGACCCGGCTGTCGCGCAGGATCCGCTGGCGCCGATGGACCAGTCGCCGCCTGCCGAGCAGCCCAACCCGGCTTCGCTGCCAATCATCGTGGTCCCCTCTCCCCCGCCGACCGTCACCATACCCGTACCCCTGCCGATCCCGATCCCGCGCGATTGGCGCGGTGTGTTCGCCGCCATTCGCAGTGGCAATTGGGCGTCTGCGGAGGCCGGCATTGCCTTTCTCCCCGCCAGCGTCCTGTCGCCCTTGGCGAGGGCCGAGCTGTACACCGCCCGAGGCTCGCCGACGGTCGATCTCGCCCGTCTCCAGGCATTGCTGGGCGAAGCGCCCGACCTGCCGCAGGCGGAGCAACTCGCACGGATGGCGCTGACCCGCGGCGCCACCACCAGCCCGCTGATCATGCCGCGCCGGCCGCTGGTTTTCCTCGGATCGGCACCGGCCCGATATCGGGCGCGGTCGGTCCAGGGCGAACCCGCCGCCGACGCGCTCCGCACCGCCCTCGATCCGCTGGTCAAGGCCGATGATCCGGCAAACGCCGAGCTGATGTTGGTTCAAAGCGCACCCTTGCTGTCGTTCGAAGCGCGGGCCGAAGCCGCGCAGCGCGTCGCCTGGGCTTATTATTCGGACGGCCGCGATGCCGATGCGCGCCGGGTAGCCGACACCTGGCGGGTTGGTGCAACCGGCGAATGGGCGACCCAGGCGGCGTGGATTTCTGGTCTGGCGTCATGGCGTCAGGGCGATTGCGACGCGGCATCGCGCGCCTTTCGGGAAACCGCCTCGATGGCCCGCGAGC
>JBDSBX010000067.1:0-3660 GCA_039921365.1 Sphingomicrobium sp.
GAACGCGTCCTCGCCCAGCCAGGTGCGCGTCGCCAGGATCACCAGCAGCGCCGCCAGCAGCCCGAACGACGCCGACGACTGGATCCACCCGGTGGCCGCGGCGCGCTTGCCGTCGGGCGCGTGCTCGGCGACATAAATCGCCGCCCCGCCATATTCGCCGCCGAGCGCAATGCCCTGGAGGATCCGCATGAAAATCAGCAGTGCCGGCGCCAGCACCCCGGCGCTGGCGTAGGTCGGCAGCAGGCCAATGGCGAAGGTCGCCGCGCCCATCAGACTGACGGTGACCAGGAACGCGCCCTTGCGCCCAAGCCGG
This sequence comes from Sphingomicrobium sp., assembly GCA_039921365.1. Taxonomy (GTDB): domain Bacteria; phylum Pseudomonadota; class Alphaproteobacteria; order Sphingomonadales; family Sphingomonadaceae; genus Sphingomicrobium. Next base: position 314 of record JBDSBX010000067.1, read on the forward strand.
TCGCCGACGATGCCAAAGATAATCGCGCCCAACGGCCGAAAGGCGAAACCCGCGGCGAACAGCCCAAGCGCCGCGATCAGCGCCGCAGTCGGGTCGAGCCCGGCGAAAAACACCTTGGAAATCGTCTGCGCCAGCGATCCGAAGATGAAGAAATCGTACCATTCGAACGCGGTGCCGGCTGCCGACGCGGCAATCACGCGCTTCATCGACCACGGCTTCTGCTCTGCGTCCATTGCCTGCTCCCCAGTTTCAAAGAAGGGATAGCAGCGCATATGAGTCAGTCCAGCTTGCGAATCCGTTCGTCGAGAGTCGCTAGGCGCAGGCCAAACTTGCTGACCGTCAGCCGATTGAGCACCAGCCGGGGGTCACGCTGGAGCGCGAGGTGCTGATCGACCTCCATCCCGTTCTTCATCCGATAACGGATGGTCGCGCGGGGACCGGCGCTGACGAAATCGACCGGCCCGACCGCATCGGTCAGCGACCCTTGATAGCGACCGCGCCCATCCAATCGAAACAACCAGCGCCGGTGCCGCGCCGGCTTGCCGCCTTTACGGATCGCCTGGTCGAGGATCAGGCCGCCTTGGCGATCGCGTCGCCCGCTGCTGTCGACGCGCACCTTGACCGCTCGGCCGACAAGTTTTTGCAGGATCGCGTCGCCGTGCGTGCGTCCGGTGAAAAAGGCGATCGGATCGAGGCGCGCGGATGGGTCGGCGGGAAGCGGCCGCGAGGGCGCGCAGCCGGCCAGCGCCAGCGCCACGCCGGCGATTGCCAATCTTGCAGCGGCCGGAAGACTCATACCCGTCCGGCCAGCAGCGCCTCAACGACGCTCGGATCGGCCAGGGTCGAAGTGTCGCCGAAGCCCTCGGTTTCGCCCTCGGCAATCTTCCTCAAAATGCGGCGCATGATTTTGCCGGATCGAGTCTTGGGCAGGGCCGGGGTGAAGTGGATCGTCTCGGGCGCGGCCAAGGCGCCGATGTCGTTGCGCACCTCGAGCTTGAGCGCCTTGCGCAAGGCCTCGTCGCCTTCCAAGCCGGCGTTCAAGGTCACGAACGCATAGATCGCCGTGCCCTTGATCGGGTGGGGGAAGCCGACGACCGCGGCTTCGGCCACCAGCGGGTGCGAGACCAGTGAACTCTCGACTTCGGCTGTGCCGATGCGGTGGCCGGAAACGTTGATCACGTCGTCGACCCGCCCGGTAATCCAGTAATAATCGTCTTCGTCGCGGCGGCAGCCGTCGCCGGTGAAATAGAGGCCGGGATAGGCCTTGAAATAGGTCTCGAAGAAGCGGCCGTTGTCGCCCCAGAGGGTGCGCATCTGGCCCGGCCACGACGCGGCGATGCACAGATTGCCGCTCGCCGGGCCGTCGAGCAGCTTGTGCGCCGCGTCGACCAGCACCGGCTTGACGCCCGGCAGCGGCTGGGTGGCCGATCCGGGCTTCATCGCCGTCGCCCCGGGAAAGGGCGAAATGAGGATGCCGCCGGTTTCGGTCTGCCACCACGTGTCGACCACCGGGCAGCGGCCGTCGCCGACCACCCGCCAATACCATTCCCAGGCGTCCGGATTGATTGGCTCACCGACCGTACCGAGCAGGCGTAGCGAGGTGCGGCGGTGGGCCGTCACCGGCGCGTCGCCTTCGCGCATCAGCGCCCGGATCGCGGTCGGCGCGGTGTAGAAGATGGTCACGCCCAACCGGTCGACGGTTTCCCAGAAGCGCTCGAAATTGGGGTAATTCGGCACCCCGTCGAACATCACGCTGGTCGCGCCGTTGATCAGCGGACCGTAGACGACATAGCTGTGGCCGGTGATCCAGCCGACGTCGGCGGTGCACCAGAAGATGTCGTCGTCGCGGGCATCGAAGATCCAGTCGAATGTCGCCGCCGCCCACACCGCATAGCCGCCAATGGTGTGGACGACGCCCTTGGGCTGCCCGGTCGATCCCGAGGTATAGAGGATGAACAAAGGATCCTCGGCGTTCATCGCCTCGGGCTCGCACATCGTCGCGAGCCCGTCGCGAACCGCCGAATAAGAAACGTCGCGCCCCGCTTTCAGCGGCACGTCGGCGCCGGTCCGGGTGACGACGATCACGGTCGGCACGTCGCGCCTGGCCAGAGCCATATCGACATTGGCCTTGAGCGGGATCGGCTTGCCGCCGCGCATCCCTTGGTCGGCGGTGATGACCGCGCGGGCGTCGCAGTCGGCGATGCGGCCGGCCAGGCTGTCGGGCGAAAAGCCACCGAACACTACCGAGTGGATGGCCCCGATCCGCGCGCAGGCGAGCATCGCCGCCGCCGCCTCGGGGATCATCGGCATGTAAATCATTACCCGGTCGCCGCGCCCGATGCCGCGCTCCTTGAGCAAATTCGCCATCCGGCAGGTTTCGGCGTGCAGCTCGCGGTAGGTGAGGGAGCGGCCGTCGCCTGGCTCGTCGGCTTCGAAGATCAATGCGGTGCGTTCGCCGCGTGTCGCGAGGTGTCGGTCTAGGCAGTTGACCGACAGGTTCAATTGCCCGTCGGCAAACCATTTGATGCCGAAATCCGCTTCGTCGAACGACCAATCGCCGGCCTGTTCGGGAAAGCGGACCCAGTCGAGCCGCCGCGCCTGATCGAGCCAGAAGGCGTCGCCGTCCTCGTCCGCCCGCCGGTTCAGTTCCGCCAGTTCTTGCGCGCCGATATTCGCCCGAAAATCCTCAGGGACCGGGTGGACGGCTTGGCTCACAGGCCCTGCGACATGTCGATCACGAAGCGATAGCGGACATCGTTCTTGAGCAATCGCTCATAGGCGTCGTTGACCTCATCCATGCGGATCATCTCGCAGTCCGGGTAGATGTCCCGCTGGGCGCAAAAATCGAGCATCTCCTGGGTTTCCGGAATGCCGCCGATCGCCGAGCCGCCCACTGCCCGGTTCCACCAGATAATGTTGAACCCGGTAAAGCCCGGCATCGGCGTCAGCGCGCCGACAATTACCAACCGCCCCGAGCGGCCGAGCAGGTTCAGATAGGGGTCGATCTCGTGGCTGACCGGGACCGTGTTGAGGATGAAGTCGAACCGCGTCGCAGCCGCCTTCATCGCCTCGGCATCGGTCGAGACGATGACGTCGTGAGCGCCCAGCCGGCGGGCGTCTTCGCCTTTTTCCGGCGTCGTCGTGATCATCGTCACGTGCGCGCCCATCGCCGCGGCCAGCTTGACCCCCATGTGGCCAAGGCCGCCGAGCCCGATCACCCCGACCTTGGTCCCTTCGCCGACCTTGTACTGGCGCAGCGGCGAGTAAGTCGTGATGCCGGCGCACAGCAAGGGCGCGGTCCGGCTCGCGTCCATTCCCGCCGGAACCTTGAGCACGAAATGGTCGCG
>JBDSBX010000068.1:0-2692 GCA_039921365.1 Sphingomicrobium sp.
GATGATGCGCCGCAAGGGCGGCCTCGACGACCTCGCGCTGTTCCTCGGCGTTGGCGAGACCTTTCAAATCTGGAACCCGGCGCTGTTCCTCAAGGATGCCCGCATCCCCGAGGACATGAAGGACATCGCCCGCTACCGGCTTGAGGAAAGGGGGGCCGGCGCATGACGCGCAGTTCCTCTGGCCAACTCAATCCTCGGCATTTGCCGGTGCTGGTCGATGACGTCGTCCAGGCTCTCGCCATTGCCCGTGGCGAGACCCTGGTCGACGCGACTTTCGGGGCAGGCGGCTATACGCGCGCCATGCTCGCGGCGGGGGCGGGGCGAGTGATCGGCTTCGACCGTGATCCGGATGCGATCGCGGACGGGCCGGCACTCGTTCCCGACGCCCTTGGCACCGACCAGCTAACCCTGGTCGAAGAGCGCTTTTCGCAAATGGACCGGGTGCTTGCGGAGCGCGGCATCGGCCTGGTCGACGGCATTGCGCTCGATATCGGCGTGTCGTCGATGCAATTGGATCGGGCGGACCGCGGCTTTTCCTTCCAGGCCGACGGCCCGCTCGATATGCGGATGTCGAAGTCGGGGCTGACCGCGGCGGAATTCCTCAACCAGGCCGACGAGGCCGAGATCGCCCGCATCCTCAAGGATTATGGCGAAGAGCCGCGGGCCCGCGCCATTGCTCGCGCGATTGCTGCAGCCCGGCCGGTCGAGCGCACCGCCGAACTGGCGTCGATCGTCCGCCGCGCCGCCGGCTTCCGCCCGGGCCAGCGGACCGACCCCGCGACCCGCACCTTCCAGGCGATCCGCATCCACTTGAACGCCGAGCTCGACGAACTGGAAGAAGGCCTCGCCGCCGCCGAGCGCGCGCTGAAGCCCGGCGGCCGGCTCGCGGTCGTCACCTTCCACAGCCTCGAGGACCGGATCGTCAAGCGCTTCCTGCGGGCCCGCAGCGGGGCGACCCCGGCCGGCTCGCGCCACCGGCCGATGCTGACCGATCCGGACCACCCGACCTTCGAGCGGGTCGCCAAACCGATCACGCCATCGGATCGCGAGATGGCGGGCAACCCGCGCGCCCGCTCGGCCCGCCTGCGGAGCGCCGTGCGGACCTCGGCGCCGGCGTGGCACAGTGGCAAGGAGTCAAGGCAATGAGCGGCGGCAGAAGTTTCCGGTCGGTGTTCATGGTCGCCAGCTGCGCCGGGGCGGCGCTCGGCTGCTATCTGGTGTCGCTGCGGGTCGCCTCGGAGCGCGCCGCGCTGGAAAGCGTCGAGACCCGGATCGTGCTGACCCAGCGCGACATCCGCCTGCTGCAGACCGAGATCGGGACTCGCGGCAGACTGGCTCAACTGGAACGCTGGAACGTCAAGGTGCTGGCGCTGTCGGCGCCATCGGCCGACCAGTTCCTCGACGGTGGCTTTGCGCTCGCGCGGATGGTCGCGCCGCATCGCGAAGTCGATCTTCAGGCGCCGGTGGTGCTCGCCTCGGCGCCCACGACTGGGCCCAAGCCGCAGATCGGAGGCGCGCCGCGGGACCCTTCGGACGGCGTTTCGGCCCGCCAGATGATGCACACGGCAAGCATCAAAAATGATCTTGGGACCGCTGTCGAGCAGCCCGCCGGGACCGCCGCGGCGACCGACAAGCCGGTTGCGCCACCCAAGCCCAAGCCTGCCCGGCTTGCCCAGGCCGATCCGCTCGCGCCGATAACTCAGAAGTCTGCTTCACCAGCAACCGTCGCTTATCATGCTAACGCCAAGGACACTGGCCGGAAGCAATGAACGCGCCGACGCCCGCCCTCGTCGCCCAGCGGCCCGAGCGGCTTGGCCCAGAGCGGCTAAGGCCAGAGCGGCTAAGGCTCGTCGGACAACGCCGTCAAATCCTGGCCGTAATGCGCCAGCGGCTGATGCTTGGAATGCTGGTGTACGCCGGCGTCATCGCGTTGATCGTCGCGAGGATCCTGTTCCTCGCGGCGTTCGGCGATCACGCTGGACGCAAGGTCGGGGTAACCGCGCTGATTCCGGAACGTGGCGACATTGTCGACCGCGACGGTCAGCCCTTGGCGCGGACCATCGACGCGTGGACCATCGCGATCCACCCGGGCAAGATCATCGGCAGCAAACTCGACATCGCTCGTCAACTTGCGCGGCTGATGCCGGAGCGCGACGAAGCCACCTATTTCGCGATGATGCGCTCGGGCAAGAGCTTCTTCTATTTGCGCCGCCGCGCCTCGCCGGAACTGGTCGAAGCGGTCAACGCTTTGGGCGAGCCGGGCCTGGCGATCGACCGCGAGCCCGACCGCCTCTATCCGCAGACCAGCCTCGGCGCGCACGTCATCGGCTATACCGACGTCGACGGTCACGGCGTCGCCGGCATGGAGCGAGCGTTCGAAAAGCAATTGTCCGCAGCGTCGAGCCGAGACAAGCCGCTGACCCTGTCGATTTCGAGCCGCATCCAGCAGGCCCTAGAGCATGAATTGCTCGGCGCGATGACGACCTATTCGGCGATTGGCGCGGCCGGGATCATCATGGACATCAACACTGGCGAGGTGCTGGCGATGACCTCGCTGCCGCAGCTCAATCCCAATGCCGCCGGGCTGGGCTCTCCGGAGGCGCGCTTCAACCGCGCGACTTCGGGCGTCTATGAGCTGGGATCGACTTTCAAGCCGTTCACGGTGGCGATGGCAATGGATTCGGGCCTGATC
>JBDSBX010000069.1:0-5049 GCA_039921365.1 Sphingomicrobium sp.
GGTCGAGGAGATCATCTTCACCCGCAACGCGACCGAGTCGATGAAGGCGCTGATCCTCCAGTATAACCGCCTAAAACCCGGCGACGCCGTGCTCTACGCCGATCTCGATTACGACAGCATGCAGGCCAGCATGGACTCGCTTGCCGCGCGGCGCGGGGTGCGGGTGATCAAGATCGCGCTGCCCGAGCCCGCCACTTACCAATCGCTGGTGGCCACCTACAAAGCCGCGTTCGACGCCAACCCGGCAATCAAGCTGATCCTCCTGACGCACGTCAGCCACCGCACCGGTCTCGTTCTGCCAGTTGCCGAAATCGCGACGATGGCGCGCGGACGCGGCATCGATGCGCTGGTCGATGCCGCCCACAGCATCGGCCAACTCGATTTCCGCCTGCCCGATCTCAAGGCCGATTTCGTCGGCCTCAACCTCCATAAATGGATCGGCGCCCCGCTCGGCGTCGGAGCGCTCTACATCCGCCGCGAGCGGCTCGACGCCATCGATCCCGATCCGGCGGAGGGCCCCGGTGGCCCCGACATCGACTCACGCGTCCATACCGGCACTCCCGACTATGCCGCGCAGCTGACGGTCCCGACGGCGCTTGCCTTTCAGGCGGCGATCGGCGCGTCCCGCCGCGAGGCTCGCCTGCGGTCCTTGCGCGATCGCTGGGTGCGCGCGGTGCGCGACCTGCCGCAGGTTCAGATCATGACGCCCGATGATCCGCGTCTCTATGGCGCGATCACCTCGTTCAGGCTGCGCGGACGGACCTCGCACGATGACAATGTCGCGCTCGCCAAGGCGCTGCTCGACAAGCATCGCATCTTCACCGTCCACCGCGACGGCCTGGCCTCGGGATCGTGCATTCGCGTCACTCCGGCGCTCGCATCGCGGATGAGCGACATGGCCGCGCTGGCAGGCGCGATCCGTTCGCTTGCCGGCTAGCGCGGCTTCGGCTCGAGCCGCAACAACCGCCCGCCATCCTCGAGCAGATAGACCTCGCCGCGCGGCCCCTGGTCAACCGCCCGAATGCGCGCGCCCATCGGCCAGTGGTCGGCCTTGCGCGCCTTGTCGCCAGTGATGTCGACGCGGATGAACGCCTCGCCCGAGAGGGCCCCGATCAGCGCATCGCCCTTCCACTGCGGGAACAGGTCTCCGGTGTAGATCAGCAGCCCGCCGGGCGAGATCGATGGGGTCCACCACAGCTTGGGCGCCTCGAAACCATCACCGGGGCGGTGATCGGGGATATCGCTGCCGTCGTAATTGCTGCCGTTCGAAGCTTTCGGCCAGCCGTAATTCTTGCCCGGCTGGATGAGATTGACCTCGTCCCCGCCCTTGGGTCCCATCTCGATTTCCCACAGCCGGCCGTCCGACGCGAAGTTGAGCCCGAGCAAATTGCGGTGGCCGATCGTCCAGAAGGTCGCGGCAATGCCGCCGCGGCTCGCCCACGGATTGCCAGGCGCCGGCGCCCCTTCGTCGGTCAGGTGAAGGACTTTGCCAAGGTTGCCGCTCATGTCCTGGGCGGGGGTGAATTGCTGCCGCTCGCCGGACGTCAGGAACATCGTCCCGTCGGGGGCGAAGGCGATGCGGTGGCTGAAATGGCCGTCGCCGCTGACCTTGGGCGCTTGCCGCCAGATCACCTTGAACCCGTCAAGCCGGGGCGAGCCTTGCCCGAGGATCAGCCGGCCGTAGCCGAGGGCGGCGCCGCTGGTGCCGTTCGGCCCTGCCTCGACGAAGCTCAGATAAACTCGCTGATTGCCGGCAAATCCGGGATGGACCACGACGTCCCCAAGCCCGCCCTGACCCGCCACCAGGACGGTCGGCACGCCGGCGACCGGCTGCTTCGTGCCAGTGCGGACATCGATCAGCCACAGCTTGCCGTCCTTCTCTGTCAGCAGCGCCATATTGGTCAGGCGCACGCCCGATCCCGGCAGAAAATCCATCGCCCACGGCGTGTCGAACTTGGCCACTTCGCTGATCGAAAATGGCCGCGCCGCCACCGCCGCCGCCGACGGCGCCCGGCCGCACGCGGCCAGCACTAGCAACAATCCGGCTTGCATTAAGCGAAGGGTCATATGACAGGGCCTCCTTGTTCCGTCGGCGATACGGTCGGTCTGAACTTAGGGCACCGCATGCAATCCTGCAGCATACTCTCGCTGGCGACCGCGGGTCCACCCTATGTCATCGAACAGTCGGAAGCGAAGGCCGTCGGCCGGCGCGCCTTTCGAGGTCGTCCGGCCTTGTTCGACCGGCTGTCGAGCGTGTTCGACAATGCCGGTATCGCCCAGCGCCACCTCGTCGCCCCGATCGAATGGTATGCAAGCCCGCACGGCTGGGGCGACCGCAATGCGGTTTATCTCGAAGCGGCGGAAGGCCTGTTCGTCGAGGCGGCATCGGCGGCGATCGCCAAGGCCGGGCTGGATCCGGGCCAGATCGATGGCGTCGTCACCGTTTCGACGACCGGCATCGCCACCCCCAGCCTCGACGCTCGCGTCGCTCCCCGGCTCGGCCTGCGCTGCGACGTCCGCCGGGTTCCTGTGTTCGGCCTCGGTTGCGCCGGCGGCGTCAACGGTTTGGCGCTGGCCGCTCGCCTCGCCGCCGCCGACCCCGGCAGTCACTGGCTGTTCGCCACCGTCGAGACGTGCTCGATCTCGATCCGCCTCGACAGCGACGATCCTGCCGCGATCGTCGCCACGGCCCTGTTCGGCGACGGTGCGGCCGCCGCAGTGGTGTCCACCGGCAAGCCCAGCTTCGCCCGGATCACGGCCTCGGCCGAGAAATTGTGGCCCGACACGCTGCGGATCATGGGCTGGGACATCGAAGACCCCGGCCTCGCCGTCGTCTTCGATCGCGCCATCCCGCCGTTCATCGCCGCCGAACTGGCCGATGCGGTGGATGACATGCTCGGCCAAATGAAGGTCGAGCGTGGGTCGATCGACCGCCTGTGCTGCCACCCCGGCGGGGTCAAGGTGATCGACGCCATCGAGACCGCGCTCGAACTCCCCCAGGGCGAGCTCAACCTGGAGCGTGAGGTGCTTCACGATTACGGCAATATGAGCGCCCCGACGGTCTTGTTCGTGCTCGACCGCCTGATCCAGCGCGGCCTGCCGGAGCGCGTACTGATGACCGCGTTCGGCCCCGGCTTCACCTGCGCCGGCCTGCTCCTCGAAGCCGCATGAAATTGCCCGCATGACCTGGGCCGTCATCGGCATCCTGTCGTTGGTGACGACGCAGCGCCTCGCCGAACTGTGGCTTTCGGACCGCAACACCGGGCGGCTTCTCGGGCAAGGCGCGGTCGAGGTCGCGCCTGGTCATTATTCGCTGATCGTTGGCGTTCACGTCGCCTGGCTCGCGGCCTTGTGGTGGTTCGCTCCCGGCCATCCGATCATCTGGCCGCTGGTCGCGCTGTTCGCCGTGCTGCAACTGGCCCGATTATGGGTGATCGCCACGCTCGGCCGACGCTGGACGACCCGGATCATCGTCCTGCCCGGAGCGCCGCTGGTACGCAACGGGCCTTACCGCTTCGTCGATCATCCCAATTATTGGATCGTGATCGCCGAAATCGCTGTCCTGCCGCTGGCCTTCGGCATGGCTGCATGGGCATTGTTCTTCAGTTTCTTGAACCTTGCCGTATTGGCTGTCCGCATCCGGGCCGAGAACCAGGCGCTGGGCCGCTAAGCAGCGCTTGCGCGCCATGCCGCACGAGCCTATATCGCGGCTCTCTCCTCGACATCGTTATCGACGTTGAGGCTGGCTTCCCCCCGGAGGCCGGTCGCAGAGCGGTTTTGGTTTTGAAGGATCGCATGGTCAACGTTGCTGCGCTCACCGCATTGATCGAGCCGGAGGTGGAAGCCCTCGGCTTTAAACTCGTGCGCGTGGCGATGATCGGCGGCGCTTCGGACCCGACGCTGCAGGTCATGGCCGAGCGCGCCGAGACCAGACAGCTTGAGCTTGGCGATTGCGAGACCATCTCGCGCCGGATTTCGGAAATCTTCGATTCCCTCGAAGCCGAAGGGCGCGACCCCATTGACGGCGGCTATCGCCTCGAGGTGAGTTCGCCCGGCATCGACCGCCCGCTCACCCGCCGCACCGATTATGCGGATTGGGCGGGGCACGAAGCGCGTTTGCGTTTCGTCGAGCCCATCGACGGCGCCAAACAGGTGTCCGGAATCATCGAGGGCGCCGACGGCGACTCGATCCGCATTGCGACCACCCAGGGACTTCGCGAGGTCCCGTTCGACTCGATTGCCTCGGCCAAGCTGCTGCTGACCGACGCACTGATCAAAGCCACTGCCCCGCTCGACGCCGACGGGGCCGATGTCATCAAGATGGAAGGTTAAACCACATGGCAACCGCTGCTCCCGCAACCGCGGGCCCCGCCGCCAACAAGGCCGAACTGCTCGCCATCGCCGACGCCGTCGCGCGCGAGAAACTGATCGACCGCGCCATCGTCATCGAGGCGATGGAAGACGCCATCCAACGCGCCGCCCGCGCCCGCTACGGCGCCGAGAACGACATTCGCGCCAAGCTCGACCCGGTCACCGGCGACCTGCGTCTGTGGCGCGTCGTCGAAGTGGTCGAGGAGGTCGACGACTATTTCAAGCAGGTCGACTTGAAGGGCGCCCAGAAGCTCCAGGCCGATGCCGCGGTCGGCGACTTCATCGTCGATCCGCTGCCGCCGATCGAGTTCGGCCGGATCGCCGCCCAGGCCGCCAAGCAGGTCATCTTCCAGAAGGTCCGCGACGCCGAGCGCGAGCGCCAGTACGAAGAGTTCAAGGATCGCGCCAGCGAGGTCATCACCGGAGTCGTCAAGCGTGTCGAGTTCGGCCATGTCGTAGTCGACTTGGGGCGGGCCGAAGGCGTCATCCGCCGCGACCAGCAGATCCCGCGCGAAATGGTCCGCGTCGGCGACCGCATCCGCAGCCTGATCCTGTCGGTCCGCCGCGAGGCCCGCGGCCCGCAGATCTTCCTGTCGCGCGCTCACCCTGATTTCATGAAGAAGCTGTTCGCCCAGGAAGTGCCCGAGATTTACGACGGCATCATCGAGATCAAGGCCG
>JBDSBX010000070.1:0-3091 GCA_039921365.1 Sphingomicrobium sp.
GCCTCGACGAACGGCTCGATCATCGCGTGCTGCTGCGCTTGTTCGCGAATCCAGCGGTCGGAAAGGACACTCATGGAGATGGGCCTAGCCGCGCTTGGGCGGGCCGCGCAATGCCACCTTCCATCCACAGGCCAATCCACGAAAAAGTTTGCAAGCCGTGCAGTTTGGATGGAGGGTGTGGGGCCAAAATCGGTAAGCCGAAGCCATGGCAGAAATCTTACGAATCGCGGACTCCGCTGAGCCCGCCGCAGGCACCGCACTCCCCCAGAATGTCGAGGCGGAAGCGGCGCTGCTCGGCGCGCTGATGATCGACAACCGGTTGGTCGAGGACATCCAGACTCGCCTCCAGCCGCACCATTTCTTCGAGCCGCTCCACGGCCGCATCTATGAGTCGATCCTCCGGCTGACCGACCGCAACATGATCGCCAATCCGGTTACGTTGCGGCCGTTGTTCGAGGCCGACGAAGGGATCAAGGAAGTCGGCGGGCCGGCCTATCTGGCCCAGCTCACCGGGTCGGGCGCGGCGGTGATCGGAGCGCGCGATTTCGCAGCGCAAATCTATGATTTGGCGCTGCTGCGGGCATTGATCGGGGTCGGCCGCGACCTCGTCGAAAGCGCGCTCGACACCAGCGAGGAAGTCGCGCCGCTGGCCCAGATCGAGAAGGCCGAGACCGAGCTTTACAAGGTCGCCGAAGAAGGCGGCGCGGAGGGCAAGGCCAAGTCGTTCGGCGAAGCAGCAATGGCCTCGATCCGCAACGCCGAAGCGGCACTCAACCGTGGCGGTGGGCTGACCGGGATCACGACCGGGTTCACCAGCCTCAATTCGCGGATCGGCGGATTGCAGCGGTCGGACCTGATCATCGTCGCCGGCCGTCCGGGCATGGGCAAGACGGCGCTTGCCACCAACATGGCGGTCAGCGCCGCCGAACGGTTCCTGCAGGACCAGGCGGATGGCATCGAGCCGGCGAAATCCGCTGGCGCGCCGGTTGCAATCTTCAGTCTCGAAATGTCGGCCGAGCAACTGGTCACCCGAGTCCTGTCCGAGCAGTCGAAAGTCACCGCCGAACAGGTTCGTACGGGCAAGCTTGGGCGGCAGGAATTTGCGTCCTTTGCGAGAACCGCGGACCGCCTGAACACCTTGCCGTTATACATCGACGACACGCCGGGCCTGACGATCGCCGCGTTGCGCGCGCGGGCCCGTCGGTTGAAGCGGCAGAAGGGCATCGGCCTGGTCGTGGTCGACTATCTTCAGTTGCTGCAAGGGACCGGCCGGAGCGGCGGCGAAAATCGCGTGCAGGAGATTTCGGAGATTAGCCGCGGGCTCAAGCAGTTGGCCAAGGAGCTCGACCTGCCGGTGATCGGCGTTTCGCAGCTCAGTCGCGCGGTCGAACAGCGCGAGGACAAGCGTCCACAGCTCTCGGATTTGCGCGAGTCGGGGTCGATCGAGCAGGACGCCGACATCGTCCTCTTCGTTTATCGCGAGGATTATTACCTCGCGGCCAAGCAGCCGGCGGACGACCATCCCGATTTCCCGAAGTGGAAGGAAGATATGGAGCGCGCCTATGGCATGGCGGAACTCATCATTTCGAAAAACCGCCACGGCGGCACCGGCAAGGAACGGCTGCGGTTCGAAGGGCGGTTCACCAAGTTCAGCGACGCCGCCGACGACAATTATTTGCCGGAGATTCGCAACTCTTAGGGGAGGGGGTGGGGCGCCTGCTTCGGCGGGCGCCCCATTTGCGGGCGCCCGTTGGTGGCAAGCGAACCGTCAGTCTTCGAGCAGGTTGGGGTCGTTAAGTCCCTGGTCGATCTGGGCGCGGGCGAGCCCCGATTCGCTGCTGGTCACCGGATAAGCGCAATAGTCGGCGGCGTAATAGGCGCTCGGGCGGTGATTGCCCGACAGGCCGATGCCGCCGAACGGGGCGTTCGAGGGGGCGCCATTGGTCGGCCGGTTCCAGTTGATGACGCCCGCGCAGACATTCGCCCAGAAGCGGTCGTAGAGCTCCGGACTGCCGCCGACGAGGCTGGCGGCAAGGCCGAAGCGGGTCGCGTTGGCCTCGTCGATGGCAGCGTCGAAATCCTTGACCCGAGTGATCTGCAGGACGGGACCGAACAGCTCCTCATCCGGGCGATCGGCGATGTCGGTGACATCGATCAGTGCGGGCGTCAGGAACGGGCGGTCGGCGATCGGGCGATCGAGCCGCTTCAGCGGCTTGCCGCCTTTCATCATCAGCTCCAGCCATTGCTCCTGGAGATGGTCTGCAGCGGCGACGTCGATCATCGGACCCATGAACGGTGGCGGATCGGCGAACGGTTCGGCGACGATCAGGCGATCGATCAGCTTCTGGACGGCCGCGAGCAGCGGACCTTCCTTGCCGTCCTCGACAATCAGCCGCCGCGCCGCGGTGCAGCGCTGCCCGGCGGAGAGGAACGCGCTCTGCACGATCAGCGCCGCCGCGTCGGCGATCTTGGGCGTGTCCCACACCACCAGCGGGTTGTTGCCGCCCATTTCCAGCGCCACGATCTTGTCGGGGCGGGGGCCGAGCTGGCGGTGGATCGCGGTGCCGACATGGGCCGATCCGGTGAACAGCACCCCGTCGATGCCCTCGTGCCCGACCAGCGCCTGGCCGATCCGCGCGCCGCCCTGCAGCACCTGCACGACCGAGGTCGGGATGCCGGCGCGGTTGAACAGCGCTACCAGCAGTTCGCCCACCGCCGGGGTCTTCTCGCTCGGCTTGAAGATTACGGTGTTGCCTGCGATCAGCGCCGGCACGATGTGGCCATTGGGCAGGTGGCCGGGGAAGTTATACGGACCGAAAACGCCAAACACGCCGTGCGGACGATGGCGCAGCACGGCCTCGCCGTCGGCCACCTTGTTGTGCGCCTCGCCGGTGCGCGCGCCGTGCGCCTGCACCGAGATATCGATCTTGTTGGCCATCGTCGCCACTTCGGTGCGCGCTTCCCACAGCGGTTTGCCGGTTTCGCGCGCGATCAGCGTGGCCAGCGCCTCGGCATCCTTGCGCACTTCGTTGGCGAAGCGGCGGACCAGTTCCATGCGGGTGGCCGATGGCTGCGTGGCCCAGGCCGGCCA
>JBDSBX010000071.1:0-2578 GCA_039921365.1 Sphingomicrobium sp.
GCTCGGTCATGTTCGCCGCGAAAATGTCCCGGGTTCGGGAAAAGATACTCATTCCTGCACTCCGCATTCAAATCAGGCCCTGTACCCAAATTGTAATACAAGAGCTGTGCCAGCTTTCGAGAAAGGCCGGAAACCTGTGAAAACCGGGAGTTTCCGGCCCGACAACACCGGAAATATCTTGCCAAGAGATGGGGTTTACCACCAACAGCTAGCTAAATTTATCGATGAGAAGCTATGGAGCGGTCAGTTCAATTCGTCGGGCAGAGCCTGGCCTTTCTCGATGCAGTCGAGCGGGCGAGCCGCGCCGCGCCGCTCAATCGGCCGGTACTGGTCATCGGCGAGCGCGGCACCGGCAAGGAGCTGATCGCCGAGCGGCTCCACCATCTGTCGCCGCGCTGGTCGGGGCCGCTGGTGACGATGAACTGCGCCGCGCTGCCCGAGAATCTGATCGAGGCCGAGCTGTTCGGCCATGAAGCCGGGAGCTTCACCGGTGCCTCCAAGACCCGCCATGGCCGCTTCGAGGAAGCCGATGGTGGCACCTTGTTCCTCGACGAGCTGGCGACCTTGTCGTCGCCGGCGCAGGACCGGCTGCTGCGGGCGGTCGAATATGGCGAAGTGACCCGGATCGGCGCTTCCAAGCCGATGTCCGTCGATGTCCGGATCGTCGCCGCGACCAACGCCCACCTGCCGGGACTGGTCGACCAGGGCCTGTTTCGCGCCGACCTGCTCGACCGCTTGTCGTTCGAGGTCGTAACCCTGCCGCCGCTGAGAGTTCGAAGCGGCGACATTTCCCTGCTGTCCGAATATTTCGGGCGGCGAATGGCGGTCGAACTCGAATGGCCAAATTGGCCCGGTTTCTCGTCGCGGCTGGTCGCCGAGTTCGAAGCCTATCCGTGGCCGGGCAATGTCCGCGAACTGAGGAACGTCGTCGAGCGCGCCGTCTATCGCGCCGAAGATCCGGAACGCGAAATCGACCAGGTCCAGTTCGACCCGTTCGAATCGCCGTGGACGACGCCTGGCCTGCCCGCCGCACCAGCCCCGGTCGCGCCATCGGCGGAGCTACCGCCAGCCGCGGGCCCGGGTCCAATCGGCGGGGATTTCCGCTCGGCGGTCACCAGTTATGAACGCGCGCTGCTCGAAGACGCATTGTCCCGCAACCGCTTCAACCAGCGGGCGACCGCAACCGCGCTCGGCCTCAGCTACGACCAACTCCGCCACGCCTTGAAGCGGCACAAGCTGACCGAGCTTGACGCCGGCTAATAGCGGAATGCGGTCATCGCGTAGAGCATCGGGATCGACAGCATGGTGTTGATCCGCGAGGCGACCATCGCCGTCCGCGCCGACTGCGCCTTGCGGGCGTCGTCGCTCTCCACCAGGCCCAGCGCGCGCTGCTGGTTGGGCCAGATGACGAACCACACATTGGCCGCCATGATCAGCGCCAGCCACATGCCGGTGCCGATCAGGCCGTACGGCGCCTGGAAGGTCAGCGCCTCGACGATATAGCCCTGCTCCCCCGCCAGCGAAGCCCCGGTCAGCACCGTGAACACCGCGGCCCAACGGAAATAGAACAAGGCCTTGGGCGCGATATATTTCGAAACCCCGGGCTTCAGTTCGGCGGGCACGGTCGGCATCACCGGGATCTGCACGAAGTTGAAATAATAAAGCAGCCCGATCCAGGTGATCGCGAAGAACACGTGCAGCCACTGGAGGATGGCGGAGAGATTGACCTCGTCGAGGTGGAAGACGGCCATCAGCGCGATCGCCAGGGCCAGCCCGATCCCCAGCACGAGGTGCAGATTGTCAAAGATCTTGCCCATTTTCATCCCCTGTCCTGGCCCGATGGCGCGGTCGCGAAACGCCTGCCGTGCGCTCTATGCCCAGCCGGCCAGCGTTCGCAAGAGCGGCGCCGCCGCCGCGCCGCCCTTAAAGTCACTATTGTCTTGCTGAAGACGACCATTTTCGTGACTTTAAGCGGGCGGTATCGACCGCTCTGGGGGTTGGTCTATGGACCATCGAAGGTCGTGGTAGTTCGATGTGGGGCAGGGGCGGTCCTCGACTCGGACGCGCATCATAACCCATCTGGTTATCTGTAGGACAGCCCCTTCGACACGCTCAGGGCAGGAGTCTTATGGGTCTGGGAATTTCGGTTACTGTCACCGTAATGGGAATTTCGGTTACTGTCACCGTAATCGCCGTCACCGTAATCGCCAATTCACGGTCGTGGCCATCGTATTCGTAAGTCGTGAGGTTGTTTTCCGAGTCCTTGAGAGTCGCGAATGTCGATCAGCTCTCGGGCAGAACGACGGCGAGGTAACTCGAATCGCCAATGTGATATGCAATGTGCCGGATCGCCTCCCGCGCATCATGGAGCGCATCCGCGGCTCGGACTGGATCTGCACTCTGGGCAATTTCTAACGAAGATTCGAGCTGCTTGCTCGCACGAGATATCTCGCAGAGGGCATGCGCCGTTTCCCATTCAATGGGTTCTTTTGCTGACCGAGGCTCGTGCCCCTCCAGCACGTCCATGCGCTGAAGTGCACGGAACAGCTCTTGCTCGTCAATCATCTCATCTGATCCC
>JBDSBX010000072.1:0-2830 GCA_039921365.1 Sphingomicrobium sp.
GCAATCGCTTCGGCTTCGTTCATCCGCCGGCGGGTGTGGCCCGGGCCTCTTTGGCGATGGCGTCGAGCAGGCCGTTGACGAAGCCGCTCTCGCGCTTGTCGTAAAAAGCGTGGGCGACATCGACATATTCGGAGATCACGGACCCCACCGGCACGTCGCCGCGAGCGAGCAGTTCATAGGCACCGGCGCGCAGGATGGCGCGCATCGGCCGGTCGAGCCGCTTCAAGCTCCAGCCCTTGGCAAGCCGCGCGGTGATCGCTTGGTCGATCTCGTCGCGTCGCGCCTCGACGCCGGTCACGACATCGTCGAAGAAACTGCGCTCAGCGTCCGTGTACTGGACGTCCTCGATCGTCGCCCCGAGGCGATGGTCGTGGAATTCCTTGATCAGGCGGGCAAGCGGCGTCCCCTCCATCTCCTGCTGGTACAGTGCCTGGACCGCAGCGAGGCGAGCGGCGGAGCGCGAGCGGGAACGGGCGGGGTTGCTCATCAGGCGGGCGCTGTAGCCGCGCCGCTACCGGCAAGGAAGGGCGCGAGCGCATCGGCGACGGCTCGAGGCGCTTCCCATGGCGCGAAATGGCCGGCGTCGGGGATGCGAACGATGGTCAAATCGTCAACCAGTCGGTCGAGTCCATCCAGCTGGAGCTGCATCAGCGCCGGGTCACGCAGGCCCCACACGACGAGCGTTGGAATGCGCACCTTGGGAAACGCGCCGAGCACCCAATCGGGAAGCGGCACGGTGGCGCCCGGCGCCGGCACGACCAGCGGCGACGCCCGGTACCAGTTAAGCATCGCGGTGAGCGCGCCCGGCTGCGACCATTCGGCGATGTAGCGGCGTTTCTCATCGTCGGAGATGAGGGCGAGATCGACGTGGCTGGCGAAAGTCTTATCGAAAAACGTCTCATAACCCATCGTCTCGACGGCCACCTCAAATCCCGGCGCACGGAAGGCATTCATGTATTGGGACGCAGCGCGTTGGGCGGAATCCTCGATCAGGCTCTTCTGGAAAACCAACGGGTGTGGTGAGTTGATGATCGCCAGCCGCTCGATGCGCGGATCGCCGCGGATCGCCGCCGCCCACGTCGCCGCCCCGCCCCAATCGTGCCCGACCAGTGCGAAGCGATCGATGGCGAGCGCGTCGGCCAGCGCGAACACATCGCCGACAACCTTGTCGGTTCGGTAAGCCTCAATTTCCTGTGGGCGGTCAGACCCGGCAAATCCGCGCTGGTCGAGCATGATGAGGCGAAACCGGTCCTGGAGCAGCGGCGCGACCCCACGCCACGTCCGGTGCGATTCGGGGAAACCGTGAAGCAGGATTACCGGCGGCGCATCCGCATCGCCGGCCATTGCGACGTTGAGCGTGACTCCGGTCGCGAGCGGAATGCGGCGCAACTCTCTCACGGATAGCTGACCGTGGTCGGCACTGCGGGGAGCGGGATGAACTCCTGGTCATCGCCCGGGATCAGCGGGAAACGCAACGCCTGCCAATCCTCCTTGGCCTGGTTGATGCGGTCGCGCGACGAGGAGACGAAGTTCCAGAAGACGTGGCGCGGCGTGGCGAAGGCGCCGCCGCCCATCAGCATCGCCCGGCCTGCGCTCGAACTGGTCAGCCGCGGCGCGTGGCCGGGTGCGAGCACGTAAAGCGCGAACGGCTCCAGCGCCTGGCCATCGAGCTCCGCCTCGCCTCCAACCAGCATCACCGCGCGCTCGTCGGCGTTGCTGTCGATCGGGATGATCCCGCCGGCGCCCAAGATGATGTCGGCGTAGATGGTGGGCGAATGGCACAATGTCGCGGCAGTCGCGCCCCACAAGGTGCCCATCAGCACGCGCGCCGAAGCGCCGCCGTCTTCGACCAGCGGCAGGCCGTCCTCCGGCACATGGTCGAACGCCGGATCCACTTCCTCCTTGCCGTCAGGCAAAGCGAGCCAGGTCTGCATCCCGTAGAAGCTCGGCCCAGCGGCCCGGCTCTCAACCGGCGAGCGCTCGGAGTGGACGATGCCCTCGCCGGCCGTCATCAGGTTGATCGCGCCCGGCTCGATCACCTTGCGCGAACCAAGCGAGTCGCGGTGCTCGATGGCGCCGTCGAACAGATAAGTGACGGTGGCCAAGTTGATGTGCGGGTGGGGCCGGACGTCCATGCCCTGGCCGGGCGCAAGGCGCGCCGGACCGAACTCGTCGACGAAGATGAAGGGGCCCACCATGGTCCGTTCGCGGGTTGGAAGCGCGCGGCGGACCTTGAAGGCGCCGAGGTCGTGAGTGACCGGCGTAATGGTCTGGATGACTGCGTTTTCGATCATAATTCCCCCGGCGCAACGGCGCGGATCGACAAGGCGTGGACGCGCTCATCGAGCAGGTCGCCGAGCGCGTGATAGACCAGGCGCTGGCGCTCGACCCGCGACTTGCCGGCAAAAGCCGCGCTCTCGATTCGCAAGCTGAAATGGCTTTCGCCGGCGGGATTATGGCCGCCATGCCCGCGGTGCGCCTCGCTGTCGTCGACCAGCTCCACGCGGGTCGGAGCGAGCGAAGCGAGGCGCCGCAGCATTTCGCTTGCGACCGGACCGGTGGAAGGAGCGTTCATCTCGGCCTATATAGGCCGGTTCGGTAAGTGAGAAAGTGAGTGGTGTCGAGTAATCCAAGAATGCATGGCCGGGTCGAAGGCGCGCGGGACCGCTGCGCCGTCTCCGGCTGCGGCGAGCCGGGCGAATTCAAGGCGCCGCTCGAGCCGGGCAATTTCAACGGTCCAGGAAGCTGGCGATTCCTGTGCCTCGACCATGTCCGCGAGCATAATGCCAAGTATAATTATTTCACCGGGATGAGCCCCGAGGAAATCTCG
>JBDSBX010000073.1:0-3877 GCA_039921365.1 Sphingomicrobium sp.
GTCGGAGCCCGCCTGTGGAGCGTTCTCACGGCGTTTGGCAAACACGGATTCGGCAACAGTCAGTTTGCGCCGCTACTGACCCCTTCGCCGGCACTTCAGCAAAAACTTGGCATACTCAACAGCGGCCTCGGCATCGCCGCCCGGCCCAAGGCCGGCGGTCGACGCCCGCTGATGAAAGAAGTTTACCTTTATGCCAAGCATCGCGCTTCCCCGACCAAAGCCGGTCGCGGCGTGTGGAAGACGACCCGTCGCTTCGGCCGCAGACTGAAACGGTTTACCGGACCGATCAAACCGTGGTGGGCGTGCACTAGCGGTCGATCGGAGCTGGCGCTGGTCCTGCGGGCCGAGCAGGCGCCCAACCCCGACAGCCGCGTGACCCTGGGCGACTCAGTCGATGCGACCGGCATGCCACGGGTTCGGCTTGACTGGCGGCTCAAGGATCAAGACGTGGAAACCGCCAGCGCTCTGGTCGATGCCGTGGCCCGGCACGTCGCCTCACGAGGCCTGGGGCGGATAGAACCGGCCCAATGGCTATCCGAGCGCCCGCGGCAATGGACGTTCGACGACCTCATCAGTGATCATCCGATCGGCGGCTACCACCACATGGGCACGACCCGGATGGCCGAAGATCCGCGCAAGGGAGTGACCGATGGCTACGGCCGGGTCCATGGGTTGGACAATCTCTACGTCGTTGGCAGCTCGCTGTTTCCAACCGGCGGGTGGGCCAACCCAACGCTAACGATTTTGGCCCTGTCGTTGCGCACTGCCGAGCGTCTCCTGTCGCAATTGAAAACCAAGGCGCCGATCAGGCCAGGCAAGGCTTGAGCGGCTGCTTTCTGGCGGCCAGCCATGCCTGGACGATGCGGATCGCCTGAATCGCTGTCGAGACCAGGCTCCAACCCGCGCAAATGGCAAATGCGCCAACCCACTCACCGAATAGCCCGCCCAAGGTCATGATCAGCAGGAGCACGTTGCGCCGCGACACGATCAGCCGAAACCAGGTGTCGAACGTGCGGAACAGGAAGGCATTGAATCCGAACAGCAGATGGAATGAGACTTCGATCGCGCGCGCCACTACGTAGCAAGCCAGAATAATCGCGCAGGCCGTCCAGATCTCCCGACCGGACTCCGGCTGACCGAGGGCCAATCCGTGCGCGAGACACAGCCACCATAGTGGCGGATGGATAATGTCATTGCCGTGGTCAAGCCAGTTGCCGAATTTGCTCGACGTCACGGTTACCCGCGCCAGCTTGCCGTCGACCGTATCGAGGAAGGTCATGGCCCAGGCGGCGGCCAGGCCGGCGACCATGCTGCTGGTGAAGAACAGCCAGCCAGCAAGCACCGTCAGAGCCAGGCCGACAAACGACACATGGTTGGGGTGCACTCCCCAGCGCGCCGCCATTCGCGTGACAAGAAAGGCGGGTCTTGGCCACGCCCACTTGGTAACGAGGTCGGTTACGCCCTTGTAAACGCTGTTGAACAAGGTTCGCTCGGCGTCTTGTTCGGTCAATTCGTTCAGACTGATCGCGATCAGCCCGGATCTTCGACGAAGCTTGCGGGAATAGACTTCGCCGATCGCCGCGGGCGTGGTCACCGAAAATTCCGCCGGGCCGTCCTCCATGGCGGCAACCGCCAGCGGCAATCTCGCCGCTTCGATCGCGATCGCCAGCTTGTCGCCGGCGGCGGTGACCAGGACCGTCCCCGGATTATCGACCAGCCACTGAATCGCCTGGTCGTCGATAACCGCATTGGCATCCGCGACGATCAGCGTTTCGAGCATGCCCGCCTGGCGCTCGAGGCGTTGCGCAGGAATAAGCCCGAAGATTCTCCTGTCGCAATGCCCGACGATGTGAATCAACCGCTGCTCTCCCGCTCGCCGACAGGGCCTAGATCAAATTGGCGGCGGCCAAAAGGGAGGCCGGCGCGCAGCACTGGCTTGACGGCGCGGTGCTCAGCGGCTTGGTTCTGCTCGACGTTGGGGAGAAACGCGTGAACAAGCGACTGACTTGGTACATCCTGTTCGCGCTCGTGCTCGGCGTAATCGCCGGCTGGGCGATTAACGCCGCAATCGACGACGGCACGCCGGAAAGCGCAGCCCGATTGACCGAAATCGCTGGTTACATGGGCATCGTCACAACCTTGTTCCTCCGGCTCATAAAGATGATCATCGCGCCATTGGTGTTCTCGACGCTGGTCGCCGGCATCGCGCATATGGGCGACATCGCGGCGCTCGGCCGCGTCGGCCTGCGCTCGCTCGCCTGGTTCATCGGCGCAACGTTCGTCTCGCTCAGTCTCGGGCTGATCCTCGTCAACCTCCTCCAGCCGGGCGTCGGCCTCAACTTACCGCTGCCGGCCGCGACCGCTGCCAGCGGGATCGAAACCACCGCGTTCAACCTCAAGGATTTCGTCAGTCACCTGGTCCCGGCGTCGATCTTCGATGCGATGAGCACCAACGAAATCCTGCCAATCGTCATCTTCTCGATATTTTTCGGCGTCGCGCTGACTGCGGTTGGCGAAAAGGGCAAGCCGATCGTCCGCGGTGTCGAGTCCTTGGTCAACGTCATGCTGCAGCTCACCAATTACGTGATGCGGTTTGCGCCCTTCGCAGTGTTCACTGCAGTCGCCGGTTCGATCGCCGAACGCGGGCCCGAGATACTCTTTACCTTCGGCAAGTTCGTCGGCAGCTTCTACCTCGGCCTCGCGATCCTGTGGGCAATGCTGATCGGGGCGGCGTTCGTGATCGTCGGCCCGAGGACCCGCCACCTGGTGCGGTACATTCGCGATCCCGTCGTTCTCGCCTTCTCGACCGCGTCGAGCGAAGCCGCTTATCCGCGCACCCTGGAAGCACTCGACCGGTTCGGCGTCCCGCCGCGCATTGCCAGCTTCGTCCTGCCTCTGGGCTATTCGTTCAATCTCGACGGCTCGATGATGTACATGACCTTCGCGTCGCTCTTCATCGCCCAGGCCTATGGCATCGACCTCAGCCTTGGCCAGCAAATCACCATGCTGCTGGTGCTGATGATCACGTCAAAAGGCATGGCCGGCGTGCCGCGCGCCAGCCTGGTGGTGATCGCCGCCACTTTGTCGATGTTCAAGATTCCGGAAGCCGGCCTGCTGCTGATCCTGGCCGTCGACCATTTCCTCGACATGGGGCGCTCGGCGACCAACGTCGTCGGCAATGCGGTCGCGGCCAGCGTTGTCGCTCGCTGGGAAGGCGATCTCGACCCGGAACAGCCAATCGACCGCGAACCGCCGCACGCGCCTTCGCACACGCCCAAACCGCCGCCCGAAACCTAGCCGAACGGATTGTCGATCGAGGGTGGTGGGACCGAGAAGAACTTCGGGCCCGCCGCGGTCATGTGGAAACAGTCTTCGAGGCGAATGCCGAATTTGCCCGGCAGGTAGATGCCGGGTTCGTTGGAAAAGCACATGCCAGGGGCGAGCGGGGTCATCTCGCCGTGGACCAGGTTGATCGGCTCGTGGACCTCCATGCCAATGCCGTGGCCGGTTCGGTGCGACGTGCCGGGCAATTTGTAGCGGGGACCGTAGCCCCAACTTTCGTAAGTCCGCCGGACCGCGTCATCGACGCTTCCCGCCGGCGCGCCAATCCTGGCGGCAATCATGGCGATGTCCTGGCCACTCCGCATCTGGATCCAGACCTTGCGTTGCTCGGGCGTCGGCGGCGCGCCAAAGACGAATGTCCGCGAAATATCCGCCTGATAGCCGTGGACCGAACAGCCGCAGTCGAGCAGGACGACTTCGCCGCGCGTGACGCGCTGCGGCTTGCCAGTGCCGTGCGGATAAGCGCTCGCTTCGCCCAGCAAAACGAGCGCGAACTCCGGCTTTCCTCCATAGCCCGTGGCGGCCGCGTCGAGCA
>JBDSBX010000074.1:0-5239 GCA_039921365.1 Sphingomicrobium sp.
CAGCAGCGCTCGCCGTGGCGACCAGTCTTCCAGGCCCGGCAAGCGAACATCGAGCCTGGGCGCGTCGGCAAGATACGTCCCCCGCCCGACCAGGATCATGTCCGAATGGGCGCGCTCGAGATGGACATGGGTGCGCGCATCCTCGCCCGAGATCCATTGGCTTGTCCCCGACGGCATGGCGACCTTGCCGTCGATCGACAGCGCCAGCTTTAGTGTGACTCGAGGACGGCCAAGCCTGAGCCGCGTCAGGTAGCCGGCCATCGATTGCGCGGCCTCGTCTGCATGACAACCGACCTGGACCGCGACTCCGGCCGCTTTCAGGCGATCGATCCCTTTGCCGCCGGTGCGCGGATCGGGGTCTTTGAGCGCAATGACGACCGTGGCCAAGCCGGCGTCGACGATCAAGTTCGCGCAGGCGGGGCCGCGATCGCTTTGGTGAGCGCAGGGTTCGAGGCTGGAGTAGAGGGTCGCGCCAGCGGCCTGCTGCCCCGCCTCGGCCAGGGCAACCGCCTCGGCGTGCGGTCGGCCGCCTGGCTGGGTCGCCCCGCGACCGACGATTTCCCCGCCAGCGACAATCACGCAGCCAACATTAGGGTTGGGAGCCGAGCGGCCGCGAACGCTCTCACCAAGCGCGATGGCCTCGGCCATGAAGCGATCCCCGTTGCTCCCGGCGCTCACATGCCCAGCTGTTTCTCGAGTTTCCGGAACTGGCGCTGCTTTTCTTTTTGCGCCGCTTCCCTCGCCGCCTGGTCGATCTTTTGCTGGGCGACGATCTCGGCGTCGGTGCGGTTGGCGCTCCACTGCTCGACATAGACGACGCGCGGCGGCGGCGCGGTGTTGATCCGCGAATCGACCAAGAACTCGATGATGATAATGATCGTCACCAGTACCGCGAGCGCGGCGCCGATCCACCGCTCGCGGCCGCGCTGGCGCAGGAAAGCGCGGAAATCATTCCATGCTGCACGCGGCCCAACCGGGCGGGGGAAAACTGACATGTTCGGAAAGATAGAGCGTCGGGTCCGTGCTCGCCAGCCCTTACCAGCAGTCTAGAACGACCGCGCTTACTCGTTCAGTTCGAACCGCAAGGTGATCACCGTCACCGAGGCGATCGCGCGGCCGTCCTCGGTGGCTGGCCGGTAGCGCCAGTGGGCGATCAGGTGCCGGCGCGCCGCGGCGAGAAAGGCCGGGTCGGCCTTGCCAACCGGATTGACCGCGATCACCCGGCCGCCGGCGTCGATGGTCAGCTTGAGCCTAAGCACCGCTTCCTCTTCCCGGTCGAGCTTCGAGGGCGGATAGGGCGGGCGAACCTGTGACGGGGGAGTGGCGAAACGGGGACCGACGCGCACCGGATCGAGGATCGGCAACGGGTCGCCGCGCGGCAGCAAACCGATCGCTTCGCCACCGGAGTTCGGCGGGATCAGGATTTTATCGGGGTCGTCGTTGGCCGGCTTCGGCAAGGGCACAATGGTCGGGGTCTGGGCGATAATTGATTTCGTCTCCGTTTGAGTTTTCTGCGCCACGGGCTCAGGCGGCGGCGGCTGTGGAATGGCAATCGACGTCACGATGATCGGTTTGGGGAAAACCCGCTGCGGCAGGTCCAGTCGGGCGCTCATGACCGCGGCAATCAAGGCGATATGTGCCGCGGCGATCAGCAGCAAAGTCCGGGGAGACGAGTGGCGCTCGGCGATGCGGCGCCTGTCGGCTGCGTAAGCAAGCATATCAATCTCCTTTAGTGTGAGACGATAAAGGGAATGTTACATCATATCGACACAGTCGCAAAGTATATTGTTGGGACTTGGGCGCGTTTAGCGATTGGCGGCGGTGGTCAGGCGGGCGACGGCGCGGTCCTGGCCCATGGCCAGAAGCAGGCCCGCCATCTCCGGGCCCGATTCGCGGCCGGTTAGCGCCAGCCGAAGCGGATGAAACAGCGCCTTGCCCTTCAAACCGGTCGATGTCTTGAGTGTCTCGGCCAGCGCCTGCCATGGTCCAGCCGACCAGTCGAGCGTCGGAGCGATCTCCGCGGCTTTGGCGACCAATCTTCGCTCGTCATCGCCCAGTTCGGGCGGTTCGAACTCGCCAGCGATGACGGTGAACCAGGCGGCAAAATCCGAAAGCCGCTCTAGATTACCGCGCAGCAGCAGCCAGCTCGGCTCGGTCGCGCCGTCAGGCAAACGCTCGGCGACATCGGCAAACTCGAGCCGGTGCAGCAACCGGGCGTTGAGCAGCTCGACATCGTGCAGGTCGAAATGCGCCGGGGCGCGGCCGAAGCGGGCGAAGTCGAGGTCGGCGGCGAGTTCGTCGAGCTCGACAATCGCCTCGACCGGCTGCGACGTGCCAAGCCGCGCCAACAGCGACAGCAAGGCCATCGGCTCGAGGCCGCTGGCGCGAAGCTCCTCGACCCCCAATGAGCCCAGCCGCTTCGATAATTTGCCCTCGGCCGCGACCAGCAGGGCTTCGTGCGCGAGTGCTGGCGGGTTGGCGCCCAGCGCCGCGAACATCTGCAGCTGTACGGCGCTGTTCGAAACATGATCCTCGCCGCGGACGACGTGGGTGACGCCAAGATCGATGTCGTCGATCACCGACGGCAGCAGATAGAGCCAGCTACCGTCCTCGCGGCGAACGACCGGGTCGGACAGAAGATGCGGATCGAAGCGCTGCGGTCCACGGACGAGGTCGCGCCACTCGATCGGCGCCCCATGATCGAGCCGGAAGCGCCAGTGCGGTTGCCGCCCCTCCAGCGCGGGACTGGTGAGATCCTGGCGCTCGTAAACCGGCGGCAAGCCGCGGCCGAGCAGGACTTTGCGCCGCAGCTCGAGCTCCTCGGGTGTCTCGTAACAAGCGTAAACGCGCCCGGCTACGCGCAGCCGTTCAAACTCGCGCTCGTAGAGGTCGAACCGGCCCGACTGCCGGACCACAAGGTCCGGCGCCAACCCCAGCCAGTCGAGATCGTCGCGGATCGCCTGATCGAATTCGGCCGTCGAACGCTCGGCGTCGGTGTCGTCGATGCGCAGCACGAACGTCCCGCCCTGCTTCCTCGCAAACAGCGCATTGTGGAGCGCGGTGCGGATATTGCCGACGTGCAGGCGCCCGGTCGGCGACGGCGCGAAGCGGGTGGTGACGGTCATTGGGACGGGCTGCTGCGAAAGGCGTTGGTGATCGGATAACGGCGATCGCGGCCGAAGTTGCGGCTGCCGATCTTGACCCCGGGCGGCGCCTGGCGGCGCTTGTACTCGGCGCGCAACAGCTTGGTCTCGATATCGGCGACCAAGGCGATCTCGGCACCGGTCGCTGTCGCGACTTCCATGACTGACAGCTCCTTGTCGACCAGCCCTTCGAGGATTCGGTCGAGCAAGGCATAGGGCGGCAGGCCGTCCTCATCCTTTTGGTTGGGGCGCAGCTCGGCGCTCGGCGGCTTGGCGATGACCCGTTCCGGCATCACCGGCCCGGCGGGGCCGAGCCCGCCGTCCGGCCGGTGGGCGTTGCGCCATCGCGAGAGCGCGAACACCGTCATCTTGTAGGCGTCCTTGAGCACCGAATAGCCGCCGGCCATGTCGCCGTAGAGCGTCGCATAACCGACCGACATCTCGCTCTTGTTGCCAGTTGTCAGCAGCATGTGGCCGTGGGCGTTGGACAGCGCCATCAGCGCTACCATCCTCAGTCGTGCCTGGATATTTTCCGACGCCAGGCCGGGAAGATTGGGGAGCATCCGGTCGACCGCCTCCACCGCCGGGACAATCGGAATGACGTCAAGACGGCAGCCCAACAGCCGCGCGCACCCGGCCGCGTCATCGAGGCTTTCCGGCGAGGTATATCTGGACGGCAGCATCAGGCACCACACCTTGTCGGCGCCCAATGCATCGACCGCGATCGCCGCCGACAGCGCGCTGTCGATGCCGCCGGACAGGCCGAGGATCACGCCGGGAAAGCCGTTGCGCGTGACATAGTCGCGAAGGCCGACAACCATCGCCCGGTAAACGTCTTCCGGAAACCGATCGAGCGGGTGCTCGGCGCGGGCCTGGCACCGCCAGCCGCCCCCGTCCTTGGCCGCCTCCCGGGTCCACTCGGTGAGCAGCAATTGCTCTTCCCAGTCGGACATCTGGACAACGACTTCACCGTCGGGATGCATGATGAAGGACGAGCCGTCGAACACCAGTTCGTCCTGTCCGCCGACTCGGTTGAGGAACACCAGCGGCCGGCCGGTACTCGTTACCCGCGCCCGCGCCAGCTGCTCGCGAATGCGGGTCTTGTCGAGCTCGTAAGGGCTGCCGTGCGGCACCAGGAATAGTTCGGCGCCAAGCTCGGCGAGATGCGCGCACACGGGATCGAGCCACATGTCCTCGCAGATTGGCAGGCCGAGCTTGACGCCCTTATACTCGACCGGTTCGGGCATCGGCCCGGGTGTGAACACGCGCTTTTCGTCGAAGGTACCGTAATTGGGCAATTCGCGTTTGAACGTTCGGCCGATCAAGCGACCACCGTCGGCCAGCAACAGCGCGTTGTAATTGGCGCCGCCTTCGTTGACGATCGACCCGAACAGGATCGCCGGGCCCGGCGTTGCGGTCGCGTCGATCAGCCGTTCGGCCGCCTCCATCGTCCGCCGCACGAATTCGGGCTTGAGGACGAGGTCCTCGGGCGGATAGCCGGTCAGCTGGAGCTCCGGATACAGGACAAGATCGGCGCCCTTAGCCCGCTCGCGCACCGCCAGGATCGCCGCGGCATTGCCGTCCAGGTCGCCGACGCTCTGGTTCATCTGGGCCAAGGCGATTGTGAGCCGGTCGGTCATCTTTGCGCGCCTTAGACCGGAAGCTTTGCTTTGCGAACTGTCATTGGGCTGGCTAAGGGGCGGGTTCGCATTGCCGCGCCGGGGAGCCGACATCGCTATGAAATTGCTCGCCGGGAACAGCAATCTGCCGCTGTCCCGCTCGATTTCCGAATATCTCGAGATGCCGCTGACGCAAGCGAGCGTGCGCCGCTTTGCCGACGAGGAAATCTTCGTCGAGATTAACGAGAACGTCCGCGGCGAGGACGTGTTCGTCATCCAGTCGACCAGCTATCCGGCCAACGACAATCTGATGGAGCTGTTGATCTGCATCGACGCGCTGCGCCGCGCGTCGGCCAAAAGGATCACCGCCGTCATCCCCTATTTCGGCTATGCTCGCCAGGACCGCAAACCGGGGCCGCGCACGCCGATTTCGGCCAAATTGGTCGCCAATCTGATTACCGTGGCCGGGGCCAGCCG
>JBDSBX010000075.1:0-3984 GCA_039921365.1 Sphingomicrobium sp.
CGGCCAGAAATAACCCAATTCTTCTCATCACGACTCCAGAGGAACTTCCCGGCAAGCTGGTGCAGAGCGCAATGCCATCGCCCGGTCAAGTCCGGCGACCGGTTGTTAAACTTCTGTTAAACCTACAGAAAGTTGCACCGGCCGAGCGTCAGGTAATCGCGTCGATGACCGCCTGGATGACCCGCGTCTGCGGATCGACACGATAGATGTTGCCGTCGGCGTAGCGGTACCAATTGTCCGGCGTGTCGTAATATTGGCTTCGATAGGCGTAGGGCACATTGTACGCGTCATAGCCCGACGGCAGCATCTGGCCGACGCCGAAGCTCTGCCCGGTCAGCAGCGCGGCGATCGCTTGCACCATCTGGGTCTGCGGATCGATCTGGTAGATGCCGCCATTGGCGTAGCGGTAATCGTACCCCGGCTGGGCGTAGTAGAGGTCGCTGTAAAGCGGCGGCACCGCATAGCCGGCATAGGAATCCGGCACCGGATAGCCGACCGCGAAGCCGTTGTACGAGACCGGGATGGCGGTTTCGATCAGCCGGGTGTTGCGATTGGCGCCATAGATGGTGCCGTCGTCGTAGCGGTAAAGCCGGTCGGGCGTGTCGTAATAGCTCGCGCGATAGGCGGTCGGCACGTTGTAGGCGTCGTAGCCGCTCGGCAGCATCGGGCCGACGCCGAGGTTCTGGCCGGTGACCAGCGCGACCAGCGCCGAGACCAATTGGCTCGTCGGATCGACCTGGTAGATCCCGCCATTGGCGTACTGATAATTATAGCCCGGCTCGCTGTAATAGAGGTCGTCGTAGCCGTACGGCACCGCATAGTTGGCACCATAACTCGCATAGGTCGGCGCCGGGTAGCCGACCGAATAGCCGCCGTATGACAGCGGATATACGTTCTCGATCATCCGCGAATAGGGGTCGACGCCATAGATGTAGCCGTCGTCATAGCGGTACCACATGTCGCTGCTGTCGGAATATTGGCTGCGATAGGCGTAAGGCACGTTGTAAACGTCATAGCCCATCGGCAGCGCCTGGCCGACGCCGAACTGCTGTCCGGTCAGTAACGCCACGACCGCCTGGATCATCTGCGTGTTGCTGTCGACTCGGTAGATGGCCCCATCGCCATAGCGGTAATCATAGTCGGGCGTGTCGTAATAAAGGCTGCGATAGCCGTACGGCACATTGTAGCTCGAATATCCGGTCGGCATCACCTGCCCGACACCAAAGGCTCCGCCGAGCAACGGGAACAGCCCGGTCACAAAGCCGCTGCGATCGGCCTGGTAGAGATAGCCGTCGTTGTAATTGTAATCGTATGAGTAGTCGGGCGTGTTACTGTACTGCGAGCGATAGCGTTGCGCGGCATAATCGCCGTACCAGTCGCGATTCACCGGCGTGTAATTATCAAAATTGCGGGTTGTGAGGCGCTCACCGACCGAGGCCTGCGGGCGCGGGCTCCAGCGCTCGTTGCGAGCTTGGTCGAACTGCGCGCGCTGCGTCGCGCGATTGTCGAACTGGGCCGAACGCTGCTCGAGGCGCTGCTGCTTCTGCTCGAAATGCCCGGCCTGGCGATGTTGCTTATACTGTTGCTTGAATGAGCGATCGCCCGTCTCGACGCGCTGCTCGGACGGCCGGCCGCGGAACTCCATGGCCCGCGCTTGCCGCTCGACACGGTTTGGCTTGGCGAAACGCTCGGCCCGCACCTGCTGCTGGCGAGCCTGCTTGCCCGACTCAATCCGCCGCTCCTGCCGCTGGACGAAGCGCTCCTCGGAGCGGACGCGCTTATCGACACGGGGAGCATGCTGCTCGAACACCTGCATCTGCCGCTCAGGCCGGCCGCGCTTCTCGAAGCGCTGCTGCTGCTGGAATACCTGCCGCTCGGGCCGACCGCGCTGTTCAAAGCGCTGCTGTTGGGCCTGCCGCTCCGGGCGAGCCCGCTGCTCGAACCGCGAGCCGCCGCCGCCATTGCCGCGATTTTCGGCCGAGCGCTCGACGCGCTGCTGCTGGGGAGCCTGCTGCTGGGGAGCCTGCTGCTTCTGGCGCTTTTCGCGGCCGCCACCACGCGCCTGCTCCGGCGCCGGCTGCGCTTGCTGCTGCGCGGCCTGGTCCTGATTGCCGCGATTGCCACCCTTTTCAGCCTGGGCCGGGGCGGAGATGGCAAGCGCCGAAACGGCGGCCATCAAGAAAATCCTGGTCATGAAACCATCCTGACTTTTAGAGTTCAGTTCGGACTGACTTTGGCAAAAGTGTTGTGATTACAGCATGAACAGATGGATCTAGGAGTCCGAAATGCGCCCTTTCAACCCGCCCTCGGCTCGACTCAACCCGCCGTTATCTGAGGTTCATTCGACGCGCTTCGAACCGCCACCGCCGAGTTCGCAAACGTGCACGGTTTTGATGTTGGTGAATTCGCGAATTCCGAAGGCCGAGCACTCGCGGCCGTAGCCCGAATGTTTGACCCCGCCGAACGGCATGCGCGGGTCCGACCGGACGTTTTCGTTGACGAAACTCATGCCCGCCTCGAGCTCATCGGTCGCGATCCGCCTGCCGCGGGCGAGATCGCCGGTGAGCACGCCCGATCCCAGGCCAAATTTGCTTGCGTTGGCGATGCGGATCGCGTCCGCTTCATCCTCGGCGGCGATGATCGCAGCGACCGGGCCGAACACTTCCTCGTCGTGCGCCGGCTGCCCGGGCCGGGCGTCGGCCAGAACCGTCGCCGGGTACCAGGCTCCGGGACGGTCGGGGACCTCGCCGCCGAGCAGCAATCGCGCGCCATGGGCGATGCTATGGGTCACTTGCCCGTGAATCTCGTTGCGCGCGTCGACGCTTTGCATCGGGCCGAGCCTAGTCTTCTCGTCGCTGGGATCGCCGATTTCGAAGCCGCGCATCGCCTTGACCATCGCCTGCTCGAACTGCTCGAGGACTTCACGGACGACGACGAAGCGCTTGCCGGCGATGCAGCTCTGGCCGCCGTTGACCATCCGGGCGGTCGCGCAGACCTTAGCCGCCGCCTCGATGTCCGCGTCCTCAAGCACGACATAGGCATCCGAACCGCCGAGCTCGAGCACGCATTTCTTCAGAACTCCGCCGGCGGCGATGGCGACGCTTTTTCCCGCCGCGACGCTGCCCGTCAAAGTCACGGCCGCGACATGCTCGTCCTCGATCAATGCCTTCACGTCGCTGCTCGGCAGCAGCAGCGTGCGGAACAGGTCCGGCGGAAACCCCGCCTCGTGAAACACCTGCTCGATCGCCAGCGAGCAGCCGGGCACGTTGCTGGCGTGCTTGAGGAGCGCCCCATTGCCGGCCATCAGCGCCGGCGCGGCGAAGCGGAACACCTGCCAGAAGGGGAAATTCCACGGCATCACCGCCAGCACGACGCCGATAGGGTTGAAAGCGACGAATGCCTCCGGCCCGGCAATATCCACCGGCTCGCTGGCGAGATACTCTTCGGCGTGGTCGGCAAACCAGTCGCACTGGAACGCGCATTTCTCGATTTCGGCGCGGCCCTCGGTGACGGTCTTGCCCATCTCCTCGGTCATCAGCGCCACAAATTCGCTGCTCCGGCGCCGCAGGACCGCGGCCGCCTCTCGCATCCGCGTGGAGCGCTCGGCGAAGGCTGTCCGGCGCCACTGCTCGAACGCCGCGCGCGCGGCGGCAGCGGCTGCGCGAGCGTCGTCGTATGCGCCGGAAAAAACGCCCCTGCTCGCCGGTCGCGGGGTTGGTCGTCTGCAATCGTCGCTCCTCGAATTGCTTACTCGGTCAGCCGCCGGCGGAATGTTTCGGGCAGGAACAGCATCCCCGCGACCAGCGTCACCAGCGCGACTATGATCGGATACCACAGCCCGTAATGGATGTTGCCGGTCGCGGCGACCATCGCGAACGCGGTGGTCGGCAGGAAGCCGCCGAACCAGCCGTTGCCGATATGATAGGGCAGCGACAACGACGTGTAGCGGATGCGCGTCGGAAACAGCTCGACCAGCAGCGCCGC
>JBDSBX010000076.1:0-3995 GCA_039921365.1 Sphingomicrobium sp.
CGGGCGATGTCGAGCGCCTTGCCGCAATTGTTGCGCTTGATCAGGCTGATCGTCTCGGGGATCAGCTCGCCGGCCTCGAGTCGGCGGCCGACGCGCAGGGCGGCCTGGAGGCCAAGCGTGATTTCGGTCGCCATGTTGGCGAGCTTGAGCTGGACGAGCTGGTTGGCGGCGAGGGGCCGGCCGAACTGGTGGCGGTCGAGGGTGTATTGGCGGGCCGCGGCGAAGCAGGCCTCGGCCGCGCCCATGCTGCCCCAGCCGATGCCGTAGCGGGCGCGGTTGAGGCAGCCGAACGGGCCCTTTAGTCCCTCGACGTTGGGCAGCAGCGCGTCCTCGGGGACTTCGACCTCGTCCATGACGATCTCGCCGGTAATCGAGGCGCGCAGCGACAGCTTCATGCCGATCTTGGGCGCGGTCAGGCCCTTCATGCCCTTGTCGAGGACGAAGCCGCGGATCTTGCCGCCGTGCGCCTCGGACTTGGCCCAGACGACGAACACGTCGGCGATCGGCGAATTGGTGATCCACATCTTCGAGCCGGTGAGGACGTAGCCGCCCTGGACCTTGGCGGCGCGGGTGCGCATGCCGCCGGGGTCGGAGCCGGCGTCGGGCTCGGTCAAGCCGAAGCAGCCGACGAGCTCGCCCCTGGCCAGGCCGGGGAGGTATTTCCGGCGCTGTTCCTCGCTCCCGTAGGCGTGGATCGGGTGCATGACGAGGCTCGACTGGACCGACATCGCCGAGCGGTAGCCGCTATCGACGCGCTCGACCGCGCGGGCGATCAGTCCGTAGCTGACATAGCCGAGGCCGGCACCGCCATATTCGGGCGGGATGGTCGCGCCGAGCAGCCCAAGCTCGCCCATTTCGCTGAGGATGGCGCGGTCGAAATGCTCGTCGAGATAGGCGTCGGTAACGCGCGGCTGAAGCTTGGCCTGGGCGTAGCCCTCGGCGGTGTCGCGGACCATCCGCTCTTCGTCGCTGAGCTGGTGCTCGAGGTCGAACGGATCCGCCCAGTCGAACGGCAGGATGGCAGGCTCGCCCACGTAAATGTCCCCGGGATCGTTGAAAATCGCGGGTTTCTTAGCGGCCTCAGTTGGACTTCGCCACCCCGCCAGCGCCGCCCAGCGTGTGCTTCAAGGTAATGCCGAAGCTAACGTGGCGGTTACGCTCGCGGACCTCGCGAACGCCAGGTTCGAGGTTCGAACGGTTGGGGAAGTAGAACACCCGCTCGCGCTGGGCGTTGATGTTGAACAGATTGTCGACGTCGTAGGTGATCGAAGTGCGGGGCCCGGGGCGATATTCGACGAACGCCGTGCCGTACGGGCCGCCGTTCCAATTGCTGTCGGTTTCGTCGGCGCGGAAAAAGTTGAAGCGGTCGCGGTCGGTGACCGCAAAGCCGTAGGAAAAAGCGCCGGCGTCGCGGCGCAATTCGACGCCCCACTCCCAATTCGGGAAGAAGTCGCTGAAGTTGCGGGTCTGGCCGGAAATCGGGTCGTTGACGCGGGTTCGCTGGAGCTGCCAGTTGAGTTTGAGCCGGGTGCCGGTGAGGCCGAACTTGCCGAGCGGCGCATCGATCGTGGCGGCGATGAAGCGCCGCTTGCCGGTGCCGATGTTGCCGGGCGCGCTGAAAGCCTCACCATGCTCGTCAAAAATCAGGATCTGATCCTGCAGCATGCTGATCTGGTCGAGGCCGAGGTCGAGCTTGACCAGGCCGTCGCCGAGGATCGATTTTTCGATCGTCCCGCGGACTTCCCAAGTGCGCTGCGGCAGCAAATTGGCGTTGCCGGCGTTGACCCGGTCGTTGGACAATTCGGCGACGCTGATGAAGTCGTAGAAATTGAGCTGGGCAACCGTTCGCCGTACCGACAGCCGCGTGTGCCAGCCGCCGCCCGGCTTCCAGTCGAGCGACAGGCTCGGCTTGAGGAACTTCAGCGACCGTTTCGCCTGGGTGTCGCCGGTCACCGTGAGGTCCGACATTTCATAGCGGAGTCCGCCGTCGACCCGCAGGTTGGAGGAGAGCGCCTTGCCGACATTGGCATAGACTTCGCCGCGCTTTTCCTTGACCTTCGCCTGGTCGATCGGGAGGTCGACGCGGGTCTTTTCGCCGGCGGGGCCGATCTCGATCAGCTCGGTGGAGCTGTCGAGCGTGTTGAGCACCGCCTCGATCCCGGTCTCGACCGAGAAGCCGCCGAGGTCCGAGCGAGTCCAGCTGGCGCGGCCGATCGTCTCGCCTTGTTTGGCCTTGGCGGTTTGCTCGAACCCGCCGACAACGGTGGCGCTATCGTCCAACAGGCCGTTGCGCTTGAGATAGGTGTCAAAATTATTGCGCTTGCGACGGGTGACGAGGCCGACGGACTTGAGCGCTCCGCCGGCGAGCGGGCGAGTGACGTCGCCGCCAATTTCGAACACCGGATTGCGATAGCGCTGGATGAGCCCGTCGTCGCGCTCGGCGTCGCCGACGGGAACGACATGATTCCATTGCTCGAGGTCGAACTTGACCGGCGACCAGCGGACATTCGCCCGAAAGGCATTGTCCGGGGCCCGCTCCAGCGCCCAGCTGCCGGAAACAAATGGCGCCCGGTCGAAGTAACTGTTGGTCTTGCGGCGGAACTCGAAGACCTCGCCCGTTTCCAGATCGGTCAGGACGTCGGTCCCTTCCTCGAAATTCTTGTTCTGACCGGTGCCCGCCGACAGATTGATGGTCGAGGCGCCGCGCTTGATCTGGACCGAGCCGGAAATGTCGCGGTTGATATAGCCGGTCCAAATCCGGCGCGCGGCGGCGGTGACGTTGCCGTCCACCCCTGAGACCGCTGACAGGATGACGTTGAGGACTTGGCTCTTGCCCGAATATTCCGAACCGTAGAGGTCGCCCGACCCGAGTTCGACGCGAACAACGCTGCGGGCCGGGATCTTGGACAAGCTGCTTTCCAGTGTCTCCGCCTTGGAGCTTGGCCGGGCGCCGTTGATGACGACGTTGCCGGCGGCGCCGGCAAAGCCGCGCGTGTCGATATTGCCGAGGTCGAGCGAAAATCCCGGAACCCGGCGAGCGATGTCGAGCGCGGTTCGCGGCGCAAACGGAGTGAAGAAAACGGCGTCGTAACGGGTGACTTGGCCGGCGGTGCCGGAAGCGGCCGGCGCGGGCTGTTCGCCGACCGCGACTTGCGCCTCGACAGCGCTCGGCACGGCGAAACACGCCAGGGCAACCGAAGCATGGAAAGCAGCCGCCAAACGCATCGTCATGGCACCCCCGTGTTATTGCAATAACACAGCGCACAGCCGGTCAGGCGACGCCATCGCCGTTCGACAGATCGACGAACGGTTCCGCCAAGTGCAGGTCCGTAACGACAGGCGGACGGTCGGTCCGCACTTCAGGGTGCGCGGCACCTTTTGGATTTGTGACTGATCGTGCCGGGATCAGCTGGGCGGCCCGGCTGTTCCGTAATGGTCACCAAGGGCCGCTTCAAATGCTCATCCTGGCGGAGAGGGTGGGATTCGAACCCACGGTGGGCTTGCACCCACGGCGGTTTTCAAGACCGCTGCCTTAAACCACTCGGCCACCTCTCCAGCGTGAACAGGATCCGTTCAGACGTGCATGCCTATCGCGCGAAAGGCTAGCCGTGCAAGGCGGGGCGGGCCGTGCGAGGCGCGCGGTGAACGCGTCTGGCGCAGGATGCGTCGAGTCTATTAGGTTTGTCAGGGAATGGGAGTTGCGTGTTGCGTGTTTTGAGCAGCTGGATTTTGGTGGGACTCGCGGCCGTCGCGCTCGGCCCGGCGAGCGCGCAATATCAGCCGCCGCCCTATCAGCCGCCGCCGCCACCACGGGCGTCGGTTTCGACCCCGGCGCCAGTTCTGGTTTACCCGTCGCAAGTCTATGCCCAGCCGGCCTATGCCGCGCCAACCGGCTTCGAGGCTTACAAGATCTGGTTGATCGGACGCGCGCGCCGCGAGGGTGTGCGCGAGGCGACTATCCAGGCGACCATCCCCGGGCTCCAGCTCAATGCCCG
>JBDSBX010000077.1:0-3687 GCA_039921365.1 Sphingomicrobium sp.
GCGCCTGGTCTCCCTTGACGAGGTGCTGGCGGAGGTCGGCGAGGAAGATCGCCGAGGTGACCGGCTGGGACTTGTGCCGCTCGAACCAGCCTTTGAGAAACGCATCGAACCGGTCGCGGCCGACCGCAGCTTCGATCGTGCGCAGGAACGCCGCGCCTTTTTCATAAGCAATGTCGCTCGACACGTCGTCCGGGCTCCGGCCCTTGGCATCGAGGTGGAGCCGGGTGTCGGGGCCGGCGGGCCCGCCGTTTTCTGCAATCGCTTGATTGAGGTCGTCAACGCCGAGCGAAATCTGCTGCCCGGCCACTTTCGGGCCATAGAGCTGTTCGATAATCCGGCTCTGGGCGTAAGTCGTCATGCCCTCGTTGAGCCAGAAGTCGTCCCAGGTCGCGTTGGTCGCGAGATTCCCCGACCAGCTGTGGGCGAGTTCGTGCGCGACCAGGCTGACCAGGCTCTTGTCGCCGGCGATGAAGGTCGGCGTCAGGAACGTCAGCGTCGGATTTTCCATTCCGCCGAGCGGAAAGGACGGCGGCAGCACCAGCAAGTCATAGCGGCCCCATTGGTAAGGCCCGTAAAGTTTCTCGGCGGCGGCCACCATTTTCTCGGTGTCCGAAAGCTCGGCAGCGGCGGCCTCCAGCATCGCCGGCTCGGTCCACACGCCGGTCCGCGGACCGAGCGGCTTGAACGCCAGATCGCCAACCGCGATCGCGATCATGTAGGGCGCGACGCTGTGAACCATGCGGAATGAAAAGGTCCGCTGATTGCCGCGATCGACAGGCTCGGCGGCGCGGGGAGCGGACATGACAACCGTCAGCGGCTTGGCGACGCTGATCCTGGCTTCCCAGGTCTGGCGGACCGCCGGCGAATCCTGGGTCGGGATCCATGTGCGATTCTCGATCGCCTCGCCCTGGCTGAACACATAGGGGTGCTTCTTGCCGGCCGTCTGTTCGGGCGTCAGCCAGAGCAAGGCACCGGCGTCGGGCGCGCTTTGGTAGCGAATGACGATCCGCCTGGTGTCCGGGCGCAAGGCAATCGCCAGCGGAGCGCCGAGAATCTTGTCTTCGGTCCCAACCTTCCATGCCAGCGGCTTGCCGGAGCCATCGGCAATGCTGTCGATGGCGAGGCCCTTGTCGTCGAGGACAATCTCCTTGGCATCGGCCTTGCGCTCGATGTCGAGCGTAGCGGTGCCGCCGATCCGCTTGGCGGCGAAATCCACGCCGAGGTCGAGCGCGACATGGTGGACCCGCGCTTCCAGTGGCCGCGCGTAGCTGTGCACGTCCCTGGCGTCGGCAGTGGCGAGGATGGGAGCGATGGCGGCGGCTGCGGCCGCTTTAGGCTGGGCCTCATTGCCCTCGCTAGTCATTCTGCAGGCAGCCAGCAGCACGGTTGCGGCGATGATCGCCGCGCGGCACGCATACGTCATTGAAAGTTCCTTAGGCGGCTTCGCTCTTGCCAACGTAGATCGAGCGTTTCGGTGCCGCGAAAACGCGCCGCAGCATCGGCTCGAAGAAATCGAGCGGGGCGCTGTCATAGTCCGGATCGAACGCCGACTGGTCGTAAAGCTCGCAGAAACGGGCGGTGTCTTCGAAGTGCGGGTGGCCGCGAAACGCCTCGCGCATATCGCGGTCAAGCCCGATGTAGTGAAAGAAATAATAGCCCTGGAAAACGCCGTGTTTCTCAGCGATCCAGTGGAGTTTGTCGTCGACGAACGGTTTGAGGATGGCCGCCGCGATGTCGGGGTGGTTGTACGAGCACAAAGTGTCGCCGATGTCGTGGAGCAGCGCCATCACGACATAATCTTCGCTCTCGCCGCCGCGGTGAGCCCGCGTCGCGGTCTGCAGCGAGTGCTGGAGCCGGTCGACCGGAAAGCCACCATAATCGCCGTCGAGCAGCCGCAAGTGGGCGAGCACGCGATCGGGCAGGCCGGCGCTATAGCCGGAGAATTGGGGTCCGATGACCGCCCAATCCTCGGCTGTGCCCTCGTCCATGCTGCGAAAATTCGCGCGCGGGGCGATTTCGTTCATTGCTTTCTCCCTTGTCCAATGGACTGCCGCGAAACCACGCTTCTCGCAATGACGGATTAAGCCCTCTATATCCAGACCGATGGCGACCGACAGCGCGGCACTGGATCGACGGCAGCGGCCGCAGCGGCGGGCGGGCGGGTCGCACGCGCCCAAGATTCAGTCGCCAGCAGCGCCGATTGCCGAGGGCATCGGGCTCGACCAGCCGTTTTTCGACGACAAGAACCGGGCATTCTGGATCCTCCAGTCGATCGGCTGGGTCGGCTATTTCATCCTCCGCTCGCTGTCCGGCTTCGCCAACAGCATGGGCTGGATGTTCGTCGTCCACACACTGCTGCTGACCGCGACCGGATATTCGCTGACCCTGCTGCTTGCGACCTTGTTCCGCCGGTTGATCGCGATGCGGGCGATGTTGACCGTGGTGCTGTCGCTGGGGGCGGTGATGCTTGCCGCGACCGCGTTTTCGATCATCGAGACATGGAGCTTCGCGACCTTCCTCAAGCCCGACGCGCGGCCGGTCGGAGTCGAGTATCTCGGCGCGATCCTACTCAATTTCGCGCTGCTCGCGGCGTGGGCGGCGCTTTATTACGGGATCAACTACTTCCTGTTGCTCGAGGAGCAGATCGACCAGCGCGAACGCCTGGAAAGCCAGGCCTCGACGGCGCAGCTGGCGATGCTGCGGTACCAGCTCAACCCGCACTTCCTGTTCAATACGTTGAATTCGATCTCGACCCTGGTGCTGCTCAAGCAGACCGAGCGCGCCAATGCGATGCTCGCCCGGCTGTCGTCGTTCCTGCGCTACACATTGGTCAACGAGCCGATGGCCAAGGTCACGCTGGCGCAGGAAGTCGAAACGCTGAAGCTTTACCTCGAAATCGAGAAGATGCGCTTCGAGGACCGGCTGCGGCCGCATTTCAAGATCGAGTCCGAGACGATCGGCGCGCGGCTGCCGTCGCTGCTGCTCCAGCCACTGGTCGAAAATGCGATTAAATATGCGGTTACGGCGAGCGAAAGCGGGGCCGACATCTGGCTGACCGCGCACCGCGAAGGCGAAGCGGTGCGGATCGAAGTCGCGGACAATGGCGATGGCGAGAATGCGGGATTGACGGCCACCCAGTCGACCGGCGTCGGACTGGCCAACATTCGCGACCGTTTGACGCAGGCCTATGGCCCTGCCCATGGCTTTACGACGAAAAAGAACGAACGTGGGGGCTTTAGCGTTATCATCGAAATTCCATTCGAGAGCGGAGACCAGGAACAATGAGCATCCGGACCATCTTGGTCGATGACGAGCCGCTCGCCACCCAGGGTTTGCAGCTCCGCCTGCAGGCGCACGACGACGTCGAGGTGGTGGCCACCGCGGCCAATGGTCGCGAGGCGATCCGGGCGATCAAGACCCACAAGCCGGACCTCGTCTTCCTCGACATCCAGATGCCAGGCTTCGACGGATTTTCGGTGATTTCGGGAATGATGGAGGTGGAGCCGCCGCTGTTCGTGTTCGTCACTGCTTATGGCGACCACGCATTGCGGGCGTTCGAGGCGCAGGCGGTCGATTATCTGATGAAGCCGGTCGAGGAAGACCGGCTGGCGGCAACGCTCGACCTGGTCCGCCAGCGATTGTCCGAAAAGCGCGGCGTCGAAGAGGTCGAGCGGCTAAAGGAAGCGC
>JBDSBX010000078.1:0-2696 GCA_039921365.1 Sphingomicrobium sp.
TCATGCAATAGCGCAGCCCGGTCGGCTTGGGCCCGTCGTTGAACACGTGGCCGAGGTGGCCGCCGCACCGCGAGCAGAGAATCTCGGTGCCCAAGAAGTTGTTCTTCAGGCCGCGGGTGGTCACCCCGGCAGGCAGCGCCCGGTAAAAACTCGGCCAGCCGGTACCGCTGTCGAACTTGGTCGTCGAGGCGAACAAGGGGTTGGCGCAGGCGGCGCAAACGAACCGCCCGCGGCGATGCTCCTTGTCGAGCGGACTGGTTCCGGCGCGTTCGGTGCCGGCCTGGCGCAAGATCCGGTAACGGTCCGGTCCAAGCCGGCGGCGCCATTCGGCGTCGGTGAACGTGACCGGGAAACGGCGGCTGGCGGCTTTGCCCGGCAGCGCCAGTGCGGCGAGGCCAAGCCCGAGGGCGCCGATCATGGCGCGGCGGTTGAGGCTGAGTTTTGTCATCATGGCTTATATACGGGCGGGCGCGCCGTTCGGATGCAGGTCAGGCGCGCTCGAGCTTGCCCGAGGCGATCACCGCCCCGGTTGGAAGGCCGGTCGGCGACCCGCCGGTCGGCTCGACCGAGATCGCCAGAGTCACGCCCTCGCGCAATTGTTCGGCCATCGGCATCGGCAGCTCGGCCCGCATCTTCGGGCCCGGCATGGTGCCGAGCGAGCGCGGCTTGCCGTCCGCGGGGATCATCCACAGCTCGTGCGCATGATTGGGTTCAGCCGCCATGTCGCTGGCCGCGGCGACCATTAGACGGTGACTGGCCGGGTCGTAACTGGCCATCAGCTTGAGATCGCGCTGGTCGTCGCCGAGCATTGCGGCGAGCGGCGCCTGGACGGCGACCGGTGCGGACGGCGAGGGCAGCGGCTGCGGCGGTTGATTGACGAGGACCAGGGCGAGCGATGCGGCGAGCGCGGTCGCGCCGGCGGCTATCCCGCGCCACAGGTTCAAGCGCTGGTTCAGGTAAACGACGTTGGATCGCGGTGGCTCACCGGACATCGCCGAACCGAGGCCCGCCTCGATGCCCGACCACAGCCGGGCCGGCGGCGCGACGGGGGCGATGTCGTCGAGCAGCGGCGCCAGTTGCCCCGACCAGTGCGCGACCGCGGCCCGAAACTCCGCATCCGAAGCGGCCAGCCGGCGGGCACGGCGCAGCCCCTCGCCATCGAGCACGCCAAGCGCGAACTCGGCGGCGAGCTCATCGCGCTCGGCGGGGTTGAGCGGGGAAGCCGTCATCTTTCCAGGCAGCCTCGGAGGCGC
Organism: Sphingomicrobium sp.; assembly: GCA_039921365.1. Lineage (GTDB taxonomy): Bacteria > Pseudomonadota > Alphaproteobacteria > Sphingomonadales > Sphingomonadaceae > Sphingomicrobium. The sequence continues at coordinate 1,254 of JBDSBX010000078.1, forward strand.
AGCAAGCCGCGCCGGATCCAGCTTTTCATCGTCCCCAGCGGCACCGCGTCGCGCGCCGCCAACTCGGCATAAGTCAGCCCATCGAGAAACGCGGCGCGAATGGCGCCCGCATGTCCCGCCTCAAGCTCGTCGAGGCAATGGGCGAGGCGATCGCGCGCCTGCCCCTGCTCGACGATTTCGAACGCCGTCGCGCTGTCATCGGGGACCTCGTCCGCCGCTTCGAGCGGGTCGGTGCCGATTTTGCGCGCCCGCAGGCGGTCGATCGCCTTGTTGCGGGCCATCACCGCGAGCCAGGTGACGGGGCTGGCCTTGGTCTCGTCATATTGCCCGGCCTTGCGCCACACCGTCAGATAGACGTCCTGAAGCACGTCCTGGGCGTCGGCTTCACTGGGCAACAAGCGGGCGCAGATGCCGTAAAGCTTGGCCGACGTGCGCTGGTAGAGCGTCGCCAGCGCCGAACGGTCGCCGGACGCGATGCCACTGAGCAGCGGCACCAGCTCGCGGCTCGCGGCTCGGTCGGAAGCGGTGGCGGCGAGGTTCATGACGTCGTCCATGAACGAACTAGGCTCGGCAGGAAAGAGCGGGCCGGCGGGAGCGGGCACTGCGGATGCAAATCGGGTCAGCATCCATTCCACTCCCGCCGGGCGGCCAGCCAAGGGTAAAGCCGGCCGCTAGGGATCAAACCTATCGGTTAGGGCATCAGCACGCGGTCGATGACGTGGATGACGCCGTTCGACTGCATGACGTTGGCGATGGTGATGCGTGCCTGGCCGCCCTTGGAATCGACGACGACCCAGCCCGAGCCCTTCTTGCGGAAGCGCAAGCTTTCACCTTGGACGGTTTTCAGTGTCGCGGTGCCGCGATGGCGCATGGCCATGCTGGCGATCTGGCCGGCGGTGATCCGGCCAGGGACGACGTGATAGGTGAGGATGTTGGTCAGCGTGCCCTTATTCTCTGGCTTGACCAGTGTCTCGACGGTGCCGGCCGGAAGGCGAGCGAAGGCGGCGTTGGTCGGTGCGAACACCGTGAACGGGCCTTTGCTCGACAGGGTCTCGACCAGGCCGGCGGCCTTGACCGCGGCGACGAGCGTCGTGTGGTCCTTCGAATTGACGGCGTTGGCGACGATGGTCCGGCTAGAATACATTGCGGCGCCGCCGACCATCGGGTTCTTGGCGGTGGCCGCCGATCCCAATGAAAGCGCGACGGTCGCGGTCAACGCAAGCGCGGCGCGCGAGCTGAAACTGGTCATCAATCTTCTCCTGTGTGCACCCAGCTTCTCGAGCTGTCGACCAAGTTACGGGCCGATCGGCGCCGCGGATGCGGGCGGAGGAAAAAGAAATGGCGGAGCGGGTGGGATTCGAACCCACGATACGCTTTTGGCGTATACTCACTTTCCAGGCGAGCGCCTTCGACCACTCGGCCACCGCTCCGCATGCACTGGAA
>JBDSBX010000079.1:0-9184 GCA_039921365.1 Sphingomicrobium sp.
TTCCAGCAACGAATTATACGCGGTATTAACCTGATCTGCTTAGGGCTGGGGTCATGCAGGCTGCAGCAAACCGGCTGCCGAAGCCCACGGGCCATCGGCGGAGGACCAATTCCGGCGCACAACCGCAACTGGCGACGGCGGACGATGCGGCATTGCTCGGCGCATTGCCCATCGCCGCCGCCGTGGTCACCCAGCACGACGACGGCAGCGTCCACGTATTGGCGCACAATTCCCGCTTTCGCGAAACCGCCGAATCGATCTGCGGCGCGCTTGAATGGGACCAGGACGACTGCCTAAAGGAAGGCCCGATCGCCGAGCTGGTGACGAATTACTTCGCCGGCACCGATATCAGTGGCGAGCTTGAGTTCCGCGACGGCGATGGCGTCGCGGCCCATTATTTCCGAACGAAGCTGGCGCCGCTGCCGCGAGCGTCCGGGGCTTCTCCGCGTTGCCTGCTCAGCGTCGTCGACCGCACGGTCGAGGTCCAGGCCGAGCGTTCGCTCCGCGCCGAGATGCTGCGCGACAGCCTGACCGGCTTGCCCAACCGGCTGGCCTTCGCCGAAGCGATCGAGTTGGCCGGGGAAAAGGTCTCTCGTGACCTCGAGCATGCGGTTCTCGTCGTCGACATGCTCCGCTTCAGCCGGATCAATGAATCGATGGGCAGCCTGGCAGGGGACGAATTGCTGATCACCTTTGCCAGGCGATTGATCCTGGCATTGCGCGGCGGCGACATCCTGGCCCGCACCGGCGGCAATGAGTTTGGCGTGCTGGTATCGCTTCGCCGCGGGGTCGAGGACGCATTGAAGGCGGCCGAGCGCATCCAGCAAGTGATGACGACGCCGTTCCGCCTGTCCGACCTGGAAATTCGCATCGAATGCGCAATCGGGGTCGCACTGATGGACGCGCGACAGGACCCCGAAGAATTGTTTCGCAACGCCCAATTCGCGGTCAAGCAGGCCAAGCAAGCCGGCAAACCGCAGGTCTACGAGCCCAAGGAAGCGAGCCTTGCGCGGCGCCGGTTCTCGATCGAGACAGAGCTTCGCCGGGCGCTCGAAAAAGACCAGATGAAGCTGTTCTATCAGCCGCTAATCGATCTCAAATCGGGCGAGGTCGCGGGCTTCGAGGCGCTGGCTCGATGGACCCACGAAGACCGCGGCGCGATCAGCCCTACCGAATTCATCCCGGTGGCCGAGGAGAGCGGGCTGATCCTGACGCTGGGCCGCTGGGCGATGGACCGGGCGACTCAGACCCTGGCCGGCTGGGACCGCGCGGCTGGCGAAAAACTGCCCCTCTATGTCGCCGTCAACCTGTCAGCGATCCAAGTCGCGCGCGACGATGTTGCGGCGGTGGTGTCGAGCGCGCTCAAGTCGAGCGGGCTGAGCGGCGACCGGCTGACGCTGGAGCTTACCGAAAGCTCGATCGTCCAGGACCCGGCACGCGCGACCCGGGCATTCGAGGCTTTAAAGGCGCTCGACTGCACCGTGTCGATGGACGATTTTGGCACCGGCTACTCGAGTTTAGCCTTTCTCCAGCGGCTGCCAATCGATACGCTGAAGATCGACCGCAGCTTCGTTTCCGGAATGATGGTGGACCCCGACAGCGTGGCGATCGTCCGGGCGGTGCTGAGCCTCGCCGAAGCGCTCGGCATGTCGACCACCGCGGAAGGGATCGAGACAGTCGAGCTGGCGACGACGCTGGCGGCGCTCGGCTGCGCGAGCGGGCAGGGGTATTATTTCGCCAAGCCGCTCGAGCCCGATGCGGCCGTGGACTATTGGCGCTCGCGCAAGCGCTAGCCTAGGCTCGCCAAATGGCGGGTGTGTTTGGCGACGAAGAACTGGCGGCAACGATCGCGGCGAGCCCAATCGCGAGCGTGATCACCAACCCGCGCCACGCCGACAATCCGATCGAATTTGCAAACTCCGCCTTTTGCGCTTTGACCGGTTATGCAGAGGCTGACATCCTCGGGCGCAACTGCCGCTTCCTGGCTGGCTCCGCGACCGAACCGTGGCTGACCGAGCAGATCCGCAGCGCGATTCACGCCCGGCGGCCGGTGCTGGTCGACATCCTCAATTATCGCCAGGACGGCACGCCGTTCCGCAATGGGGTTATGGTGACGCCGCTGTTCGACGCGACAGGTGAGATTGCGTGGTTCCTTGGCTCGCAGGTTGATTTGGGCGATTCTCCGTCGGAGCTGTTCTCGAGCCGCCGGTCACGCGCCGCGGCGCTCGTCAAGACCTTGCCGGAACGCCAGCGTCAGGTGCTCGAGCTGGTCGCCAGCGGGCTACTCAACAAGCAAATCGCGTACCGCCTCGGTATCGCCGAGAAGACAGTCAAGATGCATCGGGCACTGCTCCTTGAGCGGATCGGCGTCTCCACGACCGGAGAAGCCATCCGGATCGCCGTTGAGGCGGGGCTTTAGGTAGCCCAAAGCCCGTATGGAGGCCGCGGCGGCGTCGGCCTAGTCAGCACAGATAGCCGGCCGCCGTACCTCCCCTCCGCGCGCGGCCGGCGCCCCCCTTTGCCAGGAGCATTCTTCCATGCGTGCAATTAATTCCATCACCCTGCTGCTGCTCGTCGTCGGCGGCCTCAACTGGCTGCTTGTTGGGCTGTTCGATTTCGACCTGGTCGCGGCGCTGTTCGGCGAAATGTCGCTCCTGTCGCGGATCGTCTACGTGCTGGTTGGCGTCTCGGCGATCGTGCAGTGGTCCCGCTGTTCCAGGGCATCACAGGCAACGACTCCCGCGTCCAGCGCGCCTAACTCTTCGGGGTAGCTGCAAGTGTCTCGGTAACGATTCGCTCGAACGCCTCGCCGATCGGAAAGCCGGCTTCGACCCAACGGTCCTCGATGGCCCGCACGGTTCGGGCGACGAGCGGGCCTTCGGGAACTCCTCGTGCAATCAGCGTGCCGCCGCCGAGGGGCAGTTTCGGGATCCGCCAATCGATCACCGAAGCTGCCCTGGCGGGATCGCCCGCGAGCAGCAACCGGTCGACCGCGCATTCGGTGCCGAAGCGGTAAGCGAGCGCCTCTGGATTGCTGCCGATCTGGCGGTCAGCAGCGCAAGCAAGTCGCTTTCTGGCCCTGTTGGAAAGCTTGAGCCTGGCGGCGATCTTTTCCGCTGCCAATGGCTGTGGCGGCAGCACCGCCGAGAAACGCCGCAAGCCGTCGGGCTCGATCTGCGCTTCGCGCTCGGCGGCAACCAGGCGCTCCAGCCCGGCGAGCGTGGCTGGCTCGATTTCGGGAAGGACCGACCGCAGGATTGCGTGGCCGAGCATGATCGCCACAGTCGGCGCCGGGTTCGGCAGGCCAAGCAGCTTCAGCAGTTCATCGGCGATGCGTTCGCGCGACAGGGCCATCAGGTCATTGGCGCGCGCGGTGCAGGCGGCCAGTGCCTCGACGTCGGGCTGGCCGGCGCCGAAGCGGGCGTGAAAGCGGAAGAATCGCAGGATTCGCAGATGGTCCTCGGCGATCCGGGCGAGCGGCTCACCGATGAAGCGCACGCGCCGCGCCTGGAGATCGTCGAGACCGCCGAAATAGTCGAACACCTCGCCCGTGTCTGGATCGGCGGACAGGGCGTTGATGGTGAAATCGCGCCGGGCCGCATCCTCCTGCCAGTCGTCGGTAAACGCCACCGTGGCGCGCCGGCCATCGGTCGAGACGTCACGGCGCAGGCTGGTGATCTCGACCGGCTGACCGTCGCTGACGGCGGTTACGGTGCCATGCTCGATGCCGGTCGGTATCGCCTTGATGCCCGCGGCCTCCAGCCGCTGAACGACCTCCTCGGGGCGGATGCGAGTAGCGAGATCGAGGTCATTGACCGGCAGGTGGATGAGCTCGTCGCGCACAGCGCCGCCAACATAGCGGGTCAGGCCTTGGTCGGCGCCGAGCGCTTCTAGCAGCCGGCGGATGCCTCGCCGCCGGCGCCATTTTGAGGCATCGAGCTTTAGCTCCATTGCAGCTTGCGCGATAGATTAACGAACATTGCCGCGGTTGCCCCCCAGATGTTCCGGCCGTTCCAGTCGATGCGGTAATAGTGACGCTGGCGTCCCTCGAACAGCACGCTTTCTCGACGCTGATTGAGGGGGTTGAGGACAAAGTCGAGCGGCGCTTCGAACCAGTCGGCCACTTCGGGCTCGTGGGGTGCGAGGGTTAGGTCCGGAGGGATGATTCCGATTACCGCCGTCACGGCGAATCCGGTGATGGTAAAATACGGGTCCAGGGAGCCAATTCGATCGACCGATTCCGGCTTCAAACTGAGTTCCTCCCAGGCTTCCCGAAGGGCAGCCGCACCAGCATCCTCGCCGGGGTCGATGCGTCCGCCGGGAAACGCGACTTGCCCGGCGTGGGTTCGCAGATCGGCGTGGCGGACGGTGAGGATGACGCCAGGCTCCGGCCGGTCGGTGATCGCGATCAGCACGGCGGCCGGCGTCGGGTCGGTCGCCAAGCTGGAATCGTCACCGGTGAGCATCGGCTCAGCCGGCGTCTGGTCCAGTGCCGCGCGCAGCCGGTCGCCAAGGTTCATTGCGGCAAGTCTAACGGGAAATAGGACCCGTCGCTCCAGATGCCTGGCGGCTCGTGACCTTCGGCAATGGCGATTTCGGCGAGCTCATAATAGACCGGGCGGGCAAGCTCGGCCTCGAGCCCGTGGCGGACGAGGACTCGCGGCGACGGTCCGTGGTTGTCAGGCACCAGCGTCAGCGGATGGGCGGGGCCGAGGATCAAGGCATCGCCGCTGTCCAGCCGAAGCGCGACCCGGCGCTGTTCGCCGTGCCCTTCGCTTTCCATCTCGATCGCCCGAAACGCGGTCGCGTCGACGTCGATCTCGAGCTTTTCGACGGGCGTCACCAGCATGTGGCGGCCGTCGGGCTCGCGGCGAAGGACGGTCGAGAACAGCCGGACCATGGCCGGCCGGCGAATCGGCTGGCCTTCGTGGAACCAGGTGCCGTCGCGGGCGATACGCATGTCGGAATGGCCGCAGCGCTCCGGATTCCACTGTTCGACCGGCGGCAGGCGGCGCTGGTCGATCAGCCTCTGCAGCTCGGCCAGGTCGAGACCTTGAAGCTCGATCGGAGGGCGGCTCTCGGGCATACCGTCCTCTGTCATTGCGAGTGAAACGAAGCAATCCACGCCTTTTGCTCCAGCCACCAGGAAAGGACTGGATTGCTTCGTCACGGCGTTCCTCGCAATGACGTTGGAATGAGCGAGCAGCGAACCGCCATCGTCACCGGAGCCGGCCAACGCGTCGGAGCGGAAATTGCGCGCGCCTTGGTGGAGGACGGATGGACCGTGCTGGCGCACGTCCGCGGAGATGATGATTCGGTCCCCGCCGGAACGATCAAGGTCGCCGCGGATCTCGCCGAACCAGACTGCGCCGGGCGCATCTTCGCTGGAGCCCAGGGTCGGCCGCCGGTACGGTTGCTGGTCAACAATGCCGCCCGTTTCGCCTGGGATGATTTGGGCGCTTTCGACACGGCCGAATTAGATTCCCATATGGCGGTTAACGTCCGCGCGCCGCTGCTTTTGACGCAGGCGTTGGCGAGCATCCACGACGGCCTCGCCGATGCCATGATCGTCAATTTACTCGACGCTAAATTGGCCGCGCCCAACGCCGATTTCCTAAGCTACACTTTGTCCAAGCAGGCGCTGGCCGGGCTGACCCATATCGCTGCGCGGACGCTTGCGCCGCGGGGCATTCGAGTCAATGGCATCGCGCCGGCGCTGATGCTGCGCTCGGCTGGCCAGAGCGAGGAGAATTTTGTCGAGATGAGTCAGGCCAACCCACTGCGCCGCGCTGTTAAACCCGGCGATGTCGTCGCGGCCTTGCGATACCTGATCACCTCGCCGGCGGTCACCGGGGAAGTGCTGACTATCGATGGCGGGCAGCGGTTCTGGTCGCTGGAACGCGATGTTCAATTCCTGGAACGGAGATGACCGACAGCGAACTTAAGCTCGACGGGTTGGTGCCAGATCACCTGCAGGTGCGGTCGAGCCGGATCCTTCTCGACGCGCTCGAAGTCCAGGCGGATATTGGATTCCACGAATTCGAAGTTGGCGAGCCACAGCGACTGTTGATCACCGTTGAAATCTGGCTTGAGGATCTGTCGCCGCCGGCCGATGACGATCCCGCCCAGGCGTGGGATTATGACTATCTACGGACCGAGGTCGAATTTTTGGTAACCGCGCGACGCTACAATCTCCAGGAAACTTTGGCCCATGCAATTTACCAGCGGTTCGCGGCCATGCGCGGCATCAAGGCGCTGCGAGTGGCGACCGCCAAGCCCGATATCTATGCGGAAGCGCGAGGGGTCGGGGTCGAAATCACGTCCTTCAGCTGATTCACTTCTGATTTACCCGAAAATGCGGCGCACCTTGCGGATGTGGAACAAAATCCGTTGCACGGCCTTTGAGCGGGTTATAAGGAAGCGCGCTTGTGCCGAGGTTCACTTTGATACTTCGGTCGATTGTTTCGCCAGGCTAGGCGTGTGTTATAACGCCGAGTCTGACCGCTCTTCCAGCGGCTCGGTGAGGAGAATTGCGGCTTAATGTCTTACGCCCAAAAGAAGCAAATGAGCACCAGCCGGACGCCGGCTATCATCATCGTCGCGCTGATCCACGTCGGCCTTGGTTATGCCCTCGTCACCGGCCTTGCTTACAATGTCGCCAAGAAGGCGATGGAAGACCTGAAGACCTTTGACGTCACCGAAGAGCCGCCGCCCCCTCCTGAAGAGGTCCCGCCGCCGCCTGAGAGATCAGACACGCCGCCACCACCGCAGGTCGTCGCGCCGCCACCACTAGTACGGATGGCTCCAACTACATCGCCGATCGTCTCGATCCCGGTGGCGCCGCCGCCGCAGATCACGCCGCGCCCTGCGCCGCCCGCTCCACCGGCGCCGCCCGCGGTCAGGACGGTCCCGCCACAGAGCGTCAGCGGCAGCATGCAGGGCTTGATTCGAGAGTCTGATTACCCGCCGAGTTCGCTCGATCGCGAAGAGCAGGGCGTCGTTGCCGTTTCGCTCTCCGTTGGCACCAACGGCCGCGTCACCGGCTGCAGCGTCACATCGTCGAGTGGATCCAAGGCGCTCGATTCGACGACGTGTCGAGTTCTTTCAAGCCGCGCCAAGTTCAGTCCTGCCAAAGATAATATGGGCAATCCGACGACAGGAACCAGTTCCGCAAGAATCCGGTGGCAGATCGCAGGCTGACCACTCAACCAACATCCGTTTAACGAGGAAAGTAGAACATCATGCAAACAGCCCCAGCCGCCGATAATCCCTATGGCCTGATGCAAGCTCTGACCGAGGGTGGCATTATTGCCTGGACGGTTTTCATCATCTTGGTGATCATGTCGCTAGGTACATTTTACATCCTGTTCACGAAGCTGATGCAGCAGCAAAAGATCATGAGCCAGGGGCGCAAGGTCAGGGCCAGCTTCTGGAATTCGCCCAATCTTCGCGAAGCTGCGACCAAGCTCGAGCCGAGGAGCGCCTATCGCTCGATCGTCGATGACGCGCTGGTCGCCCAGGAGCAGCACACCAAGCTCGACGATCCGATCGACCGCCACGACTGGATGGCCAACAGCCTGGCCCGCAGCCAGGGCGCGATCGGCGCGCGTCTCGGCGAAGGCCTCGCCTTCCTGGCGACGGTCGGTTCGACCGCACCGTTCATTGGTCTGTTCGGTACCGTCATCGGCATCTACCGCGCCCTGATTAAAATCGGCGCGTCCGGCCAGGCCTCGATCGACGTCGTCGCCGGCCCGGTCGGCGAAGCGTTGATTATGACCGCGCTCGGCCTCGTTGTCGCCGTCCCGGCGGTGCTGGCGTACAACTGGCTCATTCGCCGCAATAAATCGATCATGGAGGATCTCGCCGCCTTCACCAACGATTTGAACGGATACCTGGTTTCCAACGGCAAGGTAAAACCCCGCATGGCGGGCGTCGGAACCGGCTCGGCCGCAAAGACGAGCGGTGCTCCGCCGCAGCGCCCCAGCGAGCCGCTTCGTAGCGATGCACCGGCACCCGCCGACCGCGTTTAGGCCGCTCATCCCGCTTCGAACCGGCGCCTATCCGCCGGTTCGATCGCGGGCCAACGAACTGAAAAGAAGGCCAAGATAGTATGTCGATGAGTGTAGGCCCAGCGGAAGAGGGCGACGACGTCCCCATGTCCGACATCAACACCACGCCGCTGGTCGACGTGATGCTGGTGCTTCTGATCATCTTCCTGATCACCGTTCCGGTGGTGTTGCAGACCGTGCCGGTCAAGCTGCCCAACGTGCGGTTCGAAGCGACGACGACCAAACCGGAAAACGTCAATTTGTCGGTCAAGGGCGCCGCCGATGGGTCATGCGAAGTCTATTGGAACCTGACCAAGGTCAACAGCCAGGAACTGGTCGATAAAGCGGTGAAGAAGCTCGAGGACCAGATCAAGGCGGTCGGCGGAGTCGACAACATTACCGAGGAAAATATGCCAGAGGCGCATATCCGCGGCGACATCAACACGCCGTACAAATGTATCGGCGGAGCGGTCTATACCATGCAGCGCGCCGGGTTCGCCCGGGTCGGGTTCATTTCCGAGCCACCCCCAGGCGGCATCACCACCCGTCTCTAAGATTTTAGGAGCAAGCCGCCATGGCAATGCAAACCACTGGTGACAATGAATCCGCTGAACCCATGATGGAAATCAACACGACGCCGCTGATCGACGTCATGCTGGTTCTCCTGATCATGTTCATCATCACCATCCCGATCCAGACCCATGCGGTGAAGCTCGATTTGCCGCAGAATCAGGACAGCCAGCCACCTCCCCCGGTCGAGCCGATCAAGAACAAGGTGGTGGTCACGGCGGCTGGGGCCATGCTGTGGAACGGAACGCCCGTCAGCTTGGTGCAGCTGCGCCAATATCTCGACATTTCCCAGCAGATGAACCCGGTGCCCGAACTGCATCTGCAGCCGGAACCGAACGCGCGCTATGAAATCGTCGACCAGGTGCTCGCGGTGACCAAGCAGGCGCATGTCGAGAAGATGGGTTTCGTGGGCAACGAGGCTTACGCCAACTTCTAGGACCAGCAGTCAGTATCCGATTGGAAAAGGGCGGTCCCGTCGGGCCGCCCTTTTTTCGTTCTTTGCCACCTCTGGCGCTTGGGAAATCCCCGTGGCATTGGCGCCAGGTGAGCCAGACGCCCGACTTCGC
>JBDSBX010000080.1:0-3379 GCA_039921365.1 Sphingomicrobium sp.
CTCGACCCACCCCTCGATCGATTTGGGGTTGACGATGACGAACTCCGGACCGTCCTCTTCCGCCAGGCGCTTGGCGATGGCCTCGCCGACCACGCGCGATGCAAAATACTGGTTCTCGACATAGAAATGGCGCCGTGCCCGGAGCACCATGTCGACGTAGAGCGCCTCGATTTCCCGAACTTCTGACGATAGCTGATGCTCGCCGCGGGTGCGCGCGACAGCGACCTCGACATTGTTAAATTGCGGCTCGAGTTCGTCAGGCCACGGGTCGGTCTCAACCTCGGGCGGCGCGATTGGCTCGCCGCCGGCGGTCGCCCAGCGCTCGCGGGCAAGGTCGCCGAGCGCCTGCGCGGCGGCCCCGTCCACCGCCATCGTCGCATCGTGCCATGGCTGATAGCTACGGCCGGTCGTCGGCCGCTTGCGCCGCTGGTCGTCGTCGCGGTGCTCGCGCGTATCCCAGCGCGTCGCCGTCATGTCGATCCCGCCGCAAAATGCCAGCTTGTCGTCGATCACCACGATTTTCTGGTGATGGCTCGCCCCGGCCGGGTGGGCGCCGTCGAGCTTGAAGCGGATTTGCGGCGTCCGCGCCCAGTTAAGCAGGCGCAGCACCGTCGTGCCGCGGGTGAGCAGCTTGGGCGCGCCCCAGTCCCACCGCAGGATGTGTACCGCGACTTGCGGCTGGTGCCGGGCGAGCCACGACAGGAACGCGCCCAAGGTCAGCGGCGCCTCGTCCTTGCCGTCGTCGAGCCGGATCCGCGTGTCGAAATCCCAACCGATCAACAGGATTTGTTTCCGGGCCGCCAGCATCGCCTGGCGGGCGTGACGGAAATAATCGGCGGCATCGACGATCAGCGCGGCGCGGCGCGCCCGCTCGATGCGCCAGCAATTGCGGCCCGGATCAAGCATCAGCGATGGTGATGGGTTCGCGCACGCGACGAGCATACCCTGCCCTGCCGACCACGGCCACCGCGCGGAACAGCGGTGGTTGCACGACCGTTCGCCAAGGCATGACAGTCAAACAAGCTGATCAATCCGGTCCACCGGCGCTGTTCGCCTGGCTGGTGCACGCATTCAGCGCCAGCGGCGCGGTGTTGGCCCTGCTTGCCCTGCTGGCGGTCGAGGAGGGGAAGTGGACGCTGGCGCTGGCGTGGCTGTCCGTCGCGCTGGTGGTGGACGGTGTCGACGGGTCGCTGGCGCGTTGGGCGCGGGTCAAGGAAAAGGCGCCGCGAATCGACGGCAACGCCCTCGACCTGGTGATCGACTATCTGACCTATGTGTTCGTGCCGGCGCTGTTGCTGTGGCGCGCCGAGCTGATCCCCCCGGCGCTGGCGCCGGCGCTCGTCGCCGCCGTTCTGGTGTCGTCGCTGTACGTGTTCGCGCGCACCGACATGAAGACCGAAGACGGCTATTTTCGCGGCTTCCCGGCGCTGTGGAACGTGGTTGCCGCCTACCTCTTCCTACTCCAGCCGGGCCCGGCGATCGGCGCTGGGGTGGTCGTCGGGCTGATCGTCATGACCTTTGCGCCGATCCATTTCGTCCACCCGCTAAGAGTCCGCGATTACGGCCGGTGGCTGCCGGCGTTGGCGGTCCTCTGGGCGATCGCCACCGCCGCCTTGCTATGGCCCGGCCTCATCCCGCCGGCGCGCTCGATCCTCGCCGGCGTCTCGGTCGCCAGCGCCGCCGCCTTAATCGGGCTCGGCCTGCTGCGAAGCTTAAGGAGCCACTAGAAGCGGTCGGGTAATGCGACCGGCCCGACCAATTCCTCGTGGCGGGCGATGGCGAAGCGGTCGGTCATGCCGGCGATGAAGTCGCCGATGCTGCGCAATTGCGCGATAGTACCGCCGGTTTGCCACCCCTCGGGCAACAGCCCCGGATCAGCCCGATAGGCGGCGGCGAGGTTGGCCACGACCCGCTGCGCCTCCAGCCGCACCGGGACCAGCGCCGGCGAATTATACAGGCGCTCGTTGAGCAGCGTCTTGAGCGCCTGGTCCTCGGCGGCGAGCTCGGCGGAGAAGCCGACCAGCGACCGTCCCGCGCCGCGCACCTCGTCGATCGTCGCGACCCCGGCATCTGCGACCCGGCGCTGGGTCTCGACGAGCACGTCATTGACCATCGTCCCAATCTGGTCGCGGACCAGCGCCCGCTGCCGCCGGTCGAGGGACACGCCGGCATGCCGGTCCTCGATCGCCCGCCAGTGCCTCGCCACCATCGGCACCTCAACCAGCTCGTCGAGGGCGATGATCCCGGCGCGCAGGCCGTCGTCGATGTCGTGATTGTCGTAGGCGATGTCGTCCGCGATTGCAGCAACTTGCGCCTCCAGCCCCGGCCAGCTGCTAAGCTCGAGGTCGAAGTCGGCATTGGCCTCGGCCAGCGCCCAATTGGGCTCGTCTACCGGCCCATTGTGCTTGGCCAGGCCTTCGAGCGCTTCCCAGCTCAGGTTCAACCCGTCGAAGTCGGCATAAGGTGTCTCGAGCCGGGTCACCAGGCGGAGGCTGTGGGCGTTGTGGTCGAACCCCCCGGCGTCGGCGAGCGCGGCGGTCAGCGCGTCCTCGCCGCCATGGCCGAACGGCGGGTGGCCCAGATCGTGGGCGAGGCACAAGGCCTCGGTCAGATCCTCGTTGAGGCCGAGCGCGCGAGCGATCGTCCGGCCGATCTGCGCGACTTCGATGCTGTGGGTCAGCCGGACTCGGAAATGATCGCCGTCGGGGGCGACGAATACCTGGGTCTTGTGGCGGAGCCGGCGGAAGCCGACCGAATGGATGATGCGATCGCGATCGCGCTGGAAGATGTCGCGCGGGCCGCGTGGACTGGGGTCAGACTCTGGACGGGCCCGGCCGCGCGATCTTTGCGGGTGCGCGGCGAGGGCTTCCGGGAGCTTCATTCGGTGCTAAGTTTCCTGACTGCCTGACCCGGCGGGCTGGTCCAGCTAAACGCCCCGACGCGGACGCTTTCAAGGTCTTCGATGACAATATTCGCGTCACTGGCGCTCTTGAATGGCCCGATCAGCAGCCGCGAGCGCTCCGGCGTCTCGGCGACATAGCCGCTAAGTCCCTCGAAAATATCCCTGTTGCGACCCTTGATGCGACGAAACTGCTCGGGCAGCGCGTTTGCGTTGGATCCACTGGCCAGCTGCACCCACAGCCTTGGCTTGGTTGTCGATGGGCCGGCCGGTGACGACCGCGACTGCATCGGGGGCGGGATACTGGCGATTTGCATTGGCTTGGCCACAGCGGCGGCGGACCCCTTGAACAACTCGTCGATCGACGCCAGCCGATCGCCCGACATCGGCATGGCGCCGGCAACTTGGGCGCCCGCAGTGGCCCCTCTCTGGGCGCGAATGGTTTGGGACAATGACGGCGTCGGCCGCGCTGCATAGTGC
>JBDSBX010000081.1:0-4574 GCA_039921365.1 Sphingomicrobium sp.
TCGACGGTGGTGATCCCAATCTTGGCTTCAATGCCCAGACGGATACCTATGAGAACCTCGTCACTGCCGGCGTGATCGACCCGACCAAGGTCGTCCGTACCGCACTCCAGGACGCGGCTTCGGTCGCCGGCCTGCTCATCACCACCGAAGCGGCGGTGAGCGAGCTTCCCGACGACAAGCCGGCAATGCCGATGGGCGGCGGCGGCATGGGCGGCATGGGCGGCATGGGCGGTATGGACTTCTAAAGGAAGTTCGATCCGGCCGGACGCCTTGTCCGACTATCGAGAAGGGCCGGGGGAGAAATCCTCCGGCCTTTTTCGTTGGGGCAGGATGATCGATCGATTCGGGTTCCTGGCTGTCGCTCTTGGGCTCGGCGCGTGCGGCCCTAACCGGGCCGTTGCGCCAGTGCCGATACCTGAACGCGCGGTGCGGGTGGCCGCTACGCCGGTGACGCCCGTGGCGCCTGTGAGGGCCGTTGCGCCCGCGCATTGCGAACAGGCGCCGGACGGCAACAAAATCGCTCGCATCCAGACGGAGGTCGACCCGCTGCTCGTCCGGCTGCAATCCGAGCCCACCTTTGCGTGGGCGAAGTATGAGCACGCGCCCTGTTACCGCCTGGTGCTGGCGTTCACCGACGGCAGGCCGCCCGCGTGGCTCGTGGCGCAAGCGTCGGCCGAGCTGCGGCCCTTATTGCGTTTCGTGCTGCCGCGGCTGCCCCTTTCGCATGCGCAGTTCGAGCAGGCGCGGGTGGAGATTTTCGCTGTCTTGCCGCCGACCGGCGTCAAAGCCCTGATCGCGGTAAGCCCTGATGCACAGCAATTGACGATTGGCGTCCGCACCGAGGCCGATGCTGAACTCGTTCGCAGCGTCATCCCGATCCGCTATCGCGCGATCACCAGAGTCGTGCCGGGCGGCTATTCCGAGCCTATCCCTGAGCGCGCTTACGAGCATGGAGGGCTCAATCGGCAGGGCGGCCGTCGTTCTCCGTCGCGGCCTGCTCGTTGAGCAAATTCTCCGCCTCGTTGAGTTGGTCGGATTGCTCCGGCGTCGGTACCGGCGGACGGTCGTCGCCGCAGGCGGGCATGAGAAGGAAAGCTGTCAGAAAAAGCGTTCGCATGGCGCCGGCAAGCTACCACCTAGCGGGGCAATAAAAAAAGGGGCCGCCCGCGGGTGCGGACGGCCCCTTGTTCAACTCCGCTCGGGCGAAGCGCCGTCGCGGAAGCGAACGCTTACTGGTTGGTCGCCGCGTTGTCGGCGGCATTCTCGACCGCATCGCCAGCGTTCTCGACGGCGTTGCCGGCCGCGTCGAGCGCATTGTCGGCAGCGTTCAGCGAGTCATTGGTCGCCGCATTGACGTCGGCTTCCGCCGCATTCTCGACATTGACGTCGGCGTTGACGGTGTTGTCTTCGGCGGTCTTGTTGCACCCGGCAAGGCCGAGAGCCAGCACCGCAACGGTCACTGTAAGTGTCTTCATGATCGTACGACTCCTTCAAACATGCCCCCAAAAACCGGGCACTGGCCTCGGCCTGTCGCGAATATCCAACAGGCCAGCGCGCGCCCATATAGAGCGGCGACCTGCCACGCAATTGCCATAATTGAGCGCGGGGAGCGGTTCGTCGCATAAATTTCGTTTACCGGGTCAGCGGCGTGGCCGCTAAGTTTGACGCATATAAAGATATCTTTATATCCTTATCTGGTGACTCCCACGCTTCCTCTCGCCGATCTTTTCCAGGCGCTTGCCGATCCGACCCGGGTGAGGATTCTTGCCTTGCTGCGGATCATGGAGCTGTCGGTCGGCGAGCTGGCGCTGGTGCTCGGGCAAAGCCAGCCGCGGGTCTCGCGCCACTTGAAAATCCTGGCCGACGCCGCCGTCGTCGAGCGCCGCAAGGAGGGTAGCTGGGTATTCCTGACCCTGGCCGATGCGGAGCGGACCGCGCCGATGTTCGCGCTGCTCGATTGCTGGGCGGACGAGCCGACGCAGGCGCTGTTCGCCGCCGATGCCGCCCGGCTGGAGGCGGTCCGCGCCGACCGGGCGGAAGCCGCTTCGCGCTATTTCTCGACTCACGCGGCGGTGTGGGACTCGATCCGGTCGCTTCACGTCGCGGAAAGCGAAGTCGAGCAGGCGATCGAACGCGCGCTTGGCGATCACGATCTCGGCCGGCTGGTCGACATCGGCACCGGCACCGGACGGATGATCGAGCTGTTCGGGCCGCGCTCCGCAGTCGCGATCGGCATCGACCGCTCGTCGGAGATGCTTCGCTTGGCCCGGGTCAAGCTGGAGGCCGCGGGGATCGCCTCGAGCTTGCGCCAGGGCGACATGTACGCGCTGCCCCTCGCCGATGGCAGCGCCGACAGCGTCATCATCCACCAGGTGCTGCATTTTGCCCACTCGCCAGCGGCGGCGATCGCCGAGGCGGCTCGGGTGCTCAGTCCCGGCGGAATCCTGCTAATCGCCGATTTCGCCGCTCATGAGTGCGAGGAATTGCGGGCGAGCGACGCGCATATCCGGCTGGGCTTCGACGATGAGGTGATGGCCGGCTGGTTCGCCGCAGCCGATCTGGCGATCGACCATGTCGAGCATCTCGCGGGCGGTGAGCTCACCGTGACTTTGTGGCGCGGCGTCAAATCGGGCGTTCCCCAGCGCCAGCGGCGGGCGGCATGAACCGCCTCGAGAGCCTCGCCGCGCACGAGCCGCTGTTCGCGAAAACGCGCGGGGATATCCACGTCAGCTTCGAATTCTTCCCGCCCAAGACGGAGAAGATGGAAGAAACGCTGTGGGATTCAGTCAAGACTCTCGAGCCCCTGGCACCGCGTTTCGTCTCGGTGACCTATGGCGCCGGCGGCTCGACCCGCGAACGCACCCACGCAACCGTCGCCCGGATCGTCCGTGAAACCGCGATTCCCGCCGCCGCGCATTTGACCTGCGTCGACGCGACCCGCGAGGAGGTCGACGCCATCGCCCGCTCCTATTGGCAAGCCGGAGTCCGCCATATCGTCGCGATTCGCGGCGATCCGCCAGAGCGTGGCGCCAAGTTCGCGCCGCACCCCGGCGGTTACGCCAATGCCGCCGAGCTGGTCGCCGGCCTCAAGCAGGTCGCGCCGTTCGAGATTTCGGTCGCCGCCTTTCCCGAATGCCACCCGGATTCGCCGAGCGTTGCCGCCGACCTCGACAATCTCAAACGCAAGGTCGACGCCGGCGCTAACCGGGCGACGACCCAATTCTTCTTCGATCCGACATGCTTCTTCCGCTTCCAGGACCAGGTCGCCGCGGCCGGGATCGACGTGGAAATCCTGCCGGGCATCATGCCGGTGACCAATTTCGCGGCGATCAACCGGATGGCGGCGATGAACGGCACGTCGGTCCCCGACTGGGTCGGTCGCTTGTTCGAGGGGCTGGACGAGCTTCCCGCCGCCCGCCAGCTGGTCGCCGCGACCATCGCCGCCGAGCTGTGCGCCCAGCTCTATGCGGGCGGCGTCCGCCACTTCCATTTCTACACGTTGAACCGCGCCGAGCTCAGTTACGCAATCTGCCACTTGCTCGGCATCCGCGCGGCCGCTGCATGACCGTCGCCGAGGCCTTCCGCGCTGAAGCGGCCAAGCGCATCCTGATCAAGGACGGCGCCTACGGGACGTCGATCCAGGAGCGGCGGCTGGCGAGCGAGGACTATTGCCGGGGGCTCGACCTGTTCAAGGACCAGCGCGGCAACAATGATCTGCTCAACATCACCCGCCCCGAGCTGATCGCGGAGATCGCGACCGAATTCGCGACGGCGGGCGTCGATATCCTCGCCACCAATACCTTCAATGCCAATGCCATCAGCCAGGCCGATTATGGCGCCGAGGCGCACGTTGCCGCGATCAACCGCGCCGCCGCCGGGATCGTGCGCGGGGTCGCGGATCGCTTCTCGGCGGCCGACGGCAAGCAGCGTTGGGTCGCGGGTGCACTCGGCCCGACCAACAAGACATTGTCCTTGTCGCCCGACGTCAACGACCCCGCTTACCGCGAGGTCGATTTTGACACGATGAAAGCGGTCTACCGCGAGCAGATCGACGCTTTGGTCGAGGGCGGCGTCGACTTCATCCTGATCGAGACGATCTTCGACACGCTGAACGCCAAGGCGGGGATCATGGCGGCCCTCGAAGCGGGCGAAGCGCTCGGCCAGCCACTGCCCCTCATGATCTCGATGACCCTGACCGATTTGAGCGGGCGCAACCTGTCGGGCCACACGGTCGAGGCGTTCTGGGCATCGGTGCGGCACGCGCAGCCGGTGACGATCGGGCTGAATTGCTCGTTCGGCGCGGCGCAGCTGCGGCCGCATCTGGCGGCGTTGGCGGGGACTGCGGACACGCTGGTCATGGCCTATCCTAATGCCGGCCTGCCCAATGAGCTTGGCGAATATGACGAGGCGGCGTCGGAGACCGCGGCGCAAGTGGCGGAATGGATCGCCGACGGGTTGGTCAACATTGTCGGCGGCTGCTGCGGGACGACGCCCGCGCATCTCGCCGCGATCGCCAAGGTCGCGCGGGGCGCGCAGCCGCGCAAGATCCCGCGTGCCGACGGCCACACTTTGCT
>JBDSBX010000082.1:0-8342 GCA_039921365.1 Sphingomicrobium sp.
GCCAATCGATCGAATTTAAGCCGGTGATTCGCGCCGAGTCGGACCTGTCTTCGCCCGATCCGGCCCCCTCAGGGTGCTGACTGCTCCACCAATCCCGCAAGCGGCCCACACTGACTTCCGATCCGCAGACACACCAAAGCACCCGCTGATCGGCGGGCGCTTCTATGTTATTGAACTTGAAGTTAAAAACAGCCTGCAAAAGCAGACTGCTTTGACCTAGCCGCTGCTGCCGGTATTGCTCCAGCCGGAGCCGAGGAGCCAGCTCCAGAAGCCGCGACGGCCCTGAGTGTTCTTGATCATCACACGTCCCCTGTCGTCCAAACTGCGAGTCTGCAGTTGGGGGGATATTAACCTTAATCGACATGGTTAGCAAACAATTAACCATGAGCCTTCGCAGCAGAAATGAAAAAGGCCCAGCGTCGCGGCCGGCTTTTCACGCTTGGGACAGGGAAGGGGACTGCTTAGGCGACGGAGCGCTTGCGATCCGTGGCAAGGCGTTTGGTCAGGCTTTCGAGGCTCATCGGGCGGCCGATCATGTAGCCTTGGGCAACATCGCACTTCATTTCGATGAGGGCATCGAGGATGTCGCGATGCTCGACCCCCTCGGCAACGACTTTGCGCCCGAGCGAGTGGGCGAGGGCAATGGTCGATTGCACCATCACTCGGTCGCTGCGGTTGTCGCACATCGCTTTGACGAAGCTCTGGTCGATCTTAATCTCGCCGGCCGGTATTTTCTTGAGATAGTCGAGCGTCGACAGGCCCGTTCCGTAATCGTCGATCGAGATATTGACCCCGATCTCGCGCAAGCGGCCCAGCATCTCCACGGCCTCACCATTGCCGATCAGCGCCGCGGTCTCGGTCAGTTCCAGCGTCAGGTGGCGCGCCTCGAGCCCGTGGCGCGCCAGCAGGGCCGACAGCCGCAGCGTGAAGCTGCGGTCCGTCAGCAGCCGCGCCGACAGGTTGACCGCAATGTCGAAGGCCCCGCCCTGGCGAGTGATGGCCGCACCCGCAGCCACTGCCTTGCCGAGGACAAAGTCGGTGAGCTTGCCGATCCGGTCGTGCTGTTCGGCGGCGGCGACGAACTCCGACGCGGCGATCGGCCCCTTTTCGGGATGGGTCCACCGCGCCAGCGCTTCGGCGCCAATGATCTGCATCGAGGCGAGGTCGAGCTTGGGCTGGTAAGCCACCCAGACCTCGCCCTTGTCGATCGCGGTATCGAGCTGGCTGAGGATGGACAGTTTCCACGACGCGTCCTGCAAGCTGTCGGGATCGTGGAATTTCCACTTGAGGCCGTCGTGCGCCGCTTCCTCCGCGGCGACCAGCGCGCTGCCGAGGCGGTTGCCGAGCGACCGCCCGCTGCCAATTTCGACGCCGAAGCTGATGGCCAGATCAATCGCCAGCCCGCCGACCCGGACCGGGTTGCGGAACAGTGAATAGAGCGCGTCGATATGGTTGCCGAACGGCAGGCGCGGCTCTTCGAACCAGGCGAGGATGCCGCCATCGCCGTGATAGAAGACGCGGTCGCGCGAACCGACCGATAGGCGGCCGACGATTTGCTCGACGAGTTGCCGCTCGCTTTCACCAGGCAGAGTCGCGACGATCTCGGAATAATTGAGGATCCGGGCAACGATCAGCGCCTGGCTGCGCCCCGCCTTGTTCAACCGCAAGGCATTGAGGTTGGGCAGGCCGGAAACCGCGTTGACCAGGCCCCGCACGCGGAATCCCCGCCAGGCCAGCACCGAGCCACAAGTGAGAACGACGAACAGTGCGGGAGTGATGTCGACGAATATACGGTCGGCCTCGAGCAGCACTGGCCCGAGCAAGAGCGTAGCGGCGCCGCCGCCAAAGATCAGGTTCTGCCAGGTCGGATTTTTCTGGCGCGTGCCGAAGAATGCGAGGCCGAGGGCCAGCAGGAAAGCCGGGATCCAGCCGAGGCTGATGGGCGTGCCCGCCTTGAGCGTTTCAGCACCGACGATTTGCACATAGGCGCCGCCCATCTTGCCCACGCCGGGAACGAAATATTGATCGCCGATGGCTTCGGAATCGGTCCCGATCACCACGTCCTTGCCGCGGACCTGACGGGGATCGAAGTCGGCGCCGAGAATTGTCGCAGCCGAAACGGTGGGGACGGTGGTCGGGTCGACCGAATAGTCCGGCGTGAATTGTTTGTCGCTCAGTGCCCGTTGCCCGGCCAGGCTCGCGGCGTAGGATGGAATCAGCTGGTCGTTGACCCGCACTGCGTAGGGCAGGTGCCAGACGGCATTTTGGTAATTGTACCGGACACTGATCGTCCCGAGGTGAGCGTCGCGGCTGAATTTGTCGACGGCGCCCGGCTCGAGCACCGCGGCATTGGTAGTGCCGGTATCGGGGCCCGACCGGAGCCTGACCGGCACCGTCACCTGACCGGACCGTTTGAAGGCGTCGGCGAGCAGCGCGTCGTCGGCGGGGTCGCTGCGAGTATCGAAAACAATGTCAAAGAATATTCGATTGGCGCCGGCTGCCGTGAGCTTGTCGGTCAACTGGGCATGGTAGCGCCGTGGCCACGGCCACCGACCAACCTCGCGGAGCGAGCGGTCGTCGATGCTGACGAAGACGATGTCGCCACTTGCCTTATGCATGTGAAGGCTGTTGCGGCTGGCGCGCAAAACGTCCTCGGGTAACTCACCGAAACCGATGAGCCCGAAGATCAGCCCGGCGATCGCAACCCACAGCAATAGCCGGGATGGCGAAGACTCGGACCTCTGTTGACTGCGCAAGGACACCGAGCGCTTTTTCCTTCTCAGAGAGGAGTGATCAGCGGTGGCGAATAAAGGTTAAGAAATAGGAAACCGCGATCGGTTAATGGCGCCGTGTCGATCGCCTCGGATGACCACTCGACAGCCTTCGCGCGAGCCGCCACAAAGCGCGGCGCATCATCGCCCGCGAAGAGGACCCAATGGACTTCATCTCGATCCTGTCGATTTTCGTCCTCGCCTGCTTCGTCGGCTATTTCGTCGTCTGGTCGGTCACCCCGGCGCTGCACACGCCGCTGATGAGCGTCACGAACGCGATTTCCTCGGTCATTGTCGTCGGCGCGCTGATCGCGGCCGCCGCCGCCGGGAGCGCAACATCGAAGTGGCTTGGCCTGCTCGCGGTTGCGTTGGCCAGCGTGAATATTTTTGGCGGCTTCGCGGTCACCGCCCGGATGCTGGCGATGTACAAGAAGAAGGAGCGCCGCGATGCATGAGGCGGCGGCGACGCCCCCTTGGGTGCTGATCGCTTATCTGGTCGCCGGCGTCTGCTTCATCCTCGCGCTGAGGGGGCTGTCGAGCCCGACCAGCAGCCGGCGCGGCAATTACACCGGCATGATCGGCATGGCGATCGCCGTGGTGACGACGCTGGCGATCCACAGCATCGCTTCGATCACCGAAATCGCGGTCGCGATCGCGATTGGCGGCGCCATTGGCCTGGTGACGGCGCGACGCATCCAGATGACGGCAATGCCGCAGCTGGTCGCGGCGTTCCACAGCCTGGTCGGCTTGGCCGCGGTCCTGGTCGGGGCGGCAGCCTTCCTCAACCCGTCGGCCTTCGGGATCGTCGATGCGGCCGGGGCCATCCTGCCGGTCAGCCGGGTCGAGCTGGGTCTTGGCGTCGCGATTGGCGCCATCACCTTTTCGGGCAGCGTCATCGCCTTCCTGAAGTTGAACGGCAACATGTCCGGCGCGCCGCTCCTGCTGCCCGCCCGGCACGTCATCAACCTCGCGACGCTGGCGGCAATTCTCGGGCTGATCGCTTATTTCACCCAGGACCAGAGTCCGTGGATTTTCTGGACGCTCACCGGGCTGGCTTTCACCATCGGCTTCCTGCTGATCATCCCCATCGGCGGCGCTGACATGCCGGTCGTCATCTCGATGCTCAACAGTTACTCGGGCTGGGCGGCGGCGGCGATGGGCTTCACGCTCCACAACAGCGCGATGATCATCACCGGCGCGCTGGTCGGAAGCTCAGGCGCGATCCTGTCTTACATCATGTGCCGGGCGATGAATCGCAGCTTCATCTCGGTGATCGCCGGCGGCTTCGGCGCGGTGGCGTCGGCGGGCGGAGCGGAAGCGATCGACCGCCCCTATAAACGCGGCTCGGCCGAGGATGCGGCGTTTCTGCTCAAACAAGCCGAGCAAGTGATCATCGTTCCCGGCTACGGCATGGCGGTGGCGCAGGCCCAGCACGCGCTTCGCGAAATGGCCGACCTCCTCAAGAAAGAGGGCGTGCGGGTCAAATATGCCATCCACCCGGTTGCCGGCCGCATGCCCGGACATATGAACGTCCTCCTGGCCGAGGCCAACGTGCCCTATGACGAAGTGTTCGAACTCGAAGACATCAACAGCGAGTTCGCCCAGACTGACGTCGCCTTCGTCATCGGCGCCAACGACGTCACCAACCCCGCTGCCAAGACTGACAAGAGCTCGCCGATCTACGGCATGCCGGTGCTCAACGTGGAAAAGGCGCGGACCGTCCTGTTCATCAAGCGCTCGATGGGCGGCGTGGGTTACGCCGGCGTCGACAACGAGCTATTCTATCGGGACAATACAATGATGCTCCTCGCCGACGCCAAGAAGATGGTCGAGGAGATCGTGAAGCAGCTCGGCTGAAGCCAGGCGCTTCATGGCATTGCAACTGGGTTCAAGCCCCCAGCCGGTCGCCGGTTCGGGGTGTGGCCGGGACAAGGGGACGCTGGACTTGCGCAAGCTTGGCATCATCGGCGGGGCGAGCTGGTCCTCGACCGCGCTCTATTACGACCACATCAACCGCAGCGTAGCCCAGCGGCTCGGCGGTTTGCACAGCGCACGTCTGGTGATTGAAAGCCTCGACTTTGAGGACGACTACGCTTCGTTCCACCGGCGCGACGATTGGGACGGCGCCAATCGCGTCATCGTCGCTGCCGCCGAGCGGCTCAAGGCTGCCGGCGCGCAAGGACTGCTGCTTGCCTCAAATACCATGCACAAGGCCGCGGACGCGGTGCTGGAGGCGACCAAATTGCCGATCGTTGATGTGCGCGAGGTGACCGCCGCGCGGCTGGCCGCCGACGGTCGCACCCGCATCGCGCTGCTTGGTACGCGCTTCACCATGACCGAGCCGTTTGCGCGCGCACCCTATGCGGCGCGGGACCTGTCGATTCACGAACTGACTCCCGGCTGGCGGGCCGAGGTCGACCGCATCATCTACGAGGAGCTCGCCGCCGGCCGCGTCGTCCGCGACAGCCAGCGGAAGCTGAAGTCGCTGATCACCGAACTCGCCAAGCAGAAAGTGCAGGCGGTGGTCCTAGCTTGCACCGAGTTGGTGCTGGCAGTCGATGCGCGGGCCAACGTCATCCCGGTCTACGACACCACCGAAATCCACGCGCGCGCGGCAGTCGACTGGATGCTTGACGATCTTGAAGCGGCGAGAGTTGCGGCCTAGCCGCCGATTGATCCGGGACGTTGCATCTGGTCTGGTTGATCGATGACCGGACCAGGATTGAAGCGACGGGCGCAGCGGGCGCTCGAGCGCCAACTCGACTATCAGCGGCTCAAATCGGCCCGGGTGCGCGGCACGGAAGCAGGCATCATTGTCGCGATGATCCAGCGTTCTCGCGAGGTCCGCGAGAAACTCGAACGGATCAGGGTCCTTCCAGCTGGAATATCCGCACTGGAAGTGGGCTCGGGGGCGCACGGCCTGATCTTCTACTTCGAGGCCGAGGAACGGGTCGGCGTCGACCCGCTGGCCGATCATTACCGAGCATTGTTCCCGGCCTGGCAGAGCCGCGCCAAGACAATTGCCGCCGGCGGCGAGCAACTCCCGTGCCCCTCTGAATCCTTCGACGTCGTGCTATGCGACAATGTTGTCGATCACGCGGAAAACCCACGGAAAATCTGCGAGGAAATGGCGCGGGTCCTAAGGCCCGGCGGGCTGCTCTATTTCACCGTCAACATCCATCATCCGGCCTATCATCTGGCATCGTCGCTTCATGCCGCCTGGCGCAGCGTCGGAGTGCCCTTTGAAATCACCCCGTTCGCCGACCATACCGTCCATCTGACGCTCGACGCCGCGCGCCGGCTGTTCGACGAGCTTCCGCTGCAGATCATCGAGGAGAGCGACACCATCGCGGCAAGTCGGCGCGCCGAGTGGATCGGGCAGCGCCGCCACCTCGGCGACCGGCTGAAACGCTGGTTCTTCAAGAACGCGCGCTGGGAGGTGATTGCGGTCAAGGAGAGCGAACTGGCGCCGCCGCCCCCGGCACCCTAAATTGCTGGCATGGACCGCACGCCCGCCGATCGCCCCACGCATCCGCAAGCGGCGGATCGGTTCAACGAGGACCAGGCGACCTATTCGGTCAAGGGCTCCGAGGCTCCTGACCTTGAGGCCGGTGTAGCGGCGATCCGCAATGTCCTGAAGACCTTGCCGGTGCGTCCCGGCGTCTATCGGATGCAGGATGCGCGCGGCGATGTGCTCTATGTCGGCAAGGCCAAGAGCCTGAGATCGCGCGTTACCAACTACACCCAGGTGATGCGGCTGCCCAAAAGGCTGCAACGCATGGTCTCGCAAACCCGCTCGCTGACCATCGTCACAACCCGCACCGAGGCCGAGGCCCTGCTGCTTGAGGCGCAGCTGATCAAGCGCTTACGCCCGGCGTACAATGTCCTCCTGCGCGACGACAAAAGCTTCCCCTATATCCTGTTGCGCGAGGACCATGCCTTTCCGCGGGTCCAGAAGCATCGCGGCGCGCGAAGGGTCAAGCAGGGCCATTATTACGGCCCGTTCGCAAGTGCCGGGTCGGTCACGCGAACGCTCAACGCGTTGCAGAAGCTGTTCCTGCTGAGAAGCTGTTCCGACAGCTTTTTCGCCAACCGGTCGCGGCCTTGCCTGCTGTATCAGATCAAGCGCTGCTCGGCCCCGTGCGTGGGCCGCATCGAGGAGCCTGCCTATGCCGAACTGGTCGAGGACGCCAAAGCGTTCCTGGCCGGCAAATCGACCGGCGTGCAGGCCCGGCTTGGCAAATCGATGGCCGAGGCCGCGGAGGCCCGGGACTTCGAACTCGCCGCCGTCTACCGCGACCGGCTGCGCGCGCTGACCTATATCCAGGGCAGCCAGACGGTCCATGCAGAGGGGCTCGGCGACGGCGACATCTTCGCGCTGGCCTGCCAAGGCGGGGCGATGTCGATCCAGGCCTTTTTCATTCGCGGCGGCCAGAATTGGGGCCACCGCGCATTCTTCCCCGCGCACACCAACGACGTGCCCGAGGCCGAAGTGCTGTCGAGCTTCCTCGTCCAATTTTATGAGGACATGCCACCGCCGCGTCGGATCCTGGTCGATCGTGAGCTGCCGGACCGCGAGCTGATCGAGGAGGCGCTGTGCGAACGCTCCGGCCACAAAGTGTCGATCGACCAGCCGCGGCGCGGAGCTCGTGCCAAGCTGATCGACCAGGCGCGTCGCAACGCCGAGGAAGCACTCGAGCGGCGCATGGCCGAGACCAGCAGCCAGGCCAAGATCCTGCGCGAGCTCGCCGACACCTTTGAGCTGCCCGACCTGCCCAAGCGCATCGAAGTCTATGACAACAGCCACATCATGGGCACCAACGCCACCGGGGCGATGATCGTCGCCGGGCCCGAAGGCTTCCGCAAGAACAGTTACCGCAAGTTCAACATCAAGAGCGCGATCACCCCGGGCGACGATTTCGGTATGATGCGCGAAGTGCTCGAGCGGCGGTTCGCGCGACTGGAAAAGGAAGACCCCGACCGCGCCACTGGCGAATGGCCCGATTTGTTGTTGATCGACGGCGGCAAGGGGCAGCTGTCGGCGGTCTGCGAGATCCTCGAAAATGCGGGGGTCCACGATATTCCGGTCGCCGCGGTCTCGAAGGGTCCCGATCGCAACGCCGGGCGCGAGACTTTCCATCTGCCGGGCGGGCGCGAGTTGACGCTGCCGCCCAAGTCGGCCCTGCTCTTCTACCTCCAGCGATTGCGCGATGAGGCGCACCGCTTCGCCATCGGCACCCATCGCGCCAAGCGGGCGAAGAGCCTGACCACCTCGACTCTCGACGAGGTCCCGGGCATCGGCCCGAACCGCAAGCGGGCGCTGTTAATGCACTTCGGGACGGCCCGCGCGGTCAAGGGGGCGGCGCTTGACGACCTCGAGCGGGCGCCGGGCATCAGCAAGGCGACGGCGCGCCAGCTCTACGATTATTTCCACCCGCGCGGATGAGGATCGAAACCGCCGCGATCGTCTGCGGGCTGCGCGTCCACGGCGAGCATGGCGCAGTGGTGCGGCTGGCGACTGCCGACCATGGCCTGCAGGCCGCCTATGTTCGCGGCGCGCGTGGGCGGCGG
>JBDSBX010000083.1:0-2559 GCA_039921365.1 Sphingomicrobium sp.
GTCATAGATCGATCAAAATCCGCGTCGGGTCCTCGATCGCTTCCTTCACCCGGACAAGGAAGGTGACCGCCTCGCGCCCGTCGACCAGCCGGTGGTCGTAGGTCAGCGCGAGATACATCATCGGCCGCGCCACGATCTGGCCGTCCTTGACCACCGGCCGCTCCTCGATCCGATGCATGCCGAGCACCGCGGACTGCGGCGGGTTGATGATCGGCGTCGACAGCAACGACCCGAACACGCCGCCGTTGGAGATGGTGAACGTACCGCCCTGCATTTCCTCCAGCGTCAGCGTGCCGTCCTTGGCCTTCTTGCCATAAGCCGCGATCGCCTGCTCGATCTCGGCGAAGCTCATGCCTTGCGCGTTGCGGACGACTGGCACCACCAGCCCCTTGGGCGCGGACACCGCGACCGAGACGTCGAGAAAATCGTGATAGACGATCTCGTCGCCGTCGAGGCTGGCGTTGACCGACGGCACGTCGCGGGTCGCCAGCGCCACCGCTTTGACGAAAAAGCCCATGAATCCCAATCGAATGCCATGCTTCTTCTCGAAAAGTTCCTTGTAGCGGGCGCGGGCTTCGATCACCGCCGTCATGTCAACGTCGTTGAACGTGGTCAGCAACGCGGCGCTGTTCTGCGCCTCCTTCAAACGGGTCGCGATGGTCTTGCGCAGCCGGCTCATCGGCACCCGCTCTTCTGTCCTGTTCCCCGGCGCAGGTCGGGGCCCAGGAGCCGCAGGCTTTGTTTCAGCGACGGCCGGCGCTTTCGCCTCCGGCGCCGGCGCGACGGCCTGCGCCGGCGCTGCCTTCTGCGCTTCCGCGGCGGCGATCACGTCGTCTTTGGTCAGTCGCCCATCGCGACCGCTGCCGCGGATTTTCGACGGATCAACATGATGCTCGAGGACTGCCCGGCGAACCGCCGGCGACAGCGTCGTGATGGGCTCCGGCGCCACCGGCGCTTCCGCCTTGCTTTGCGTCTCGACCGCGTCGGGCGCGTGGTCGTCACCGCGTAATTGCGGCGTCTCGCCAGCCCCCGCCGGGTTGGTCTTGGTCGTCTCCGCGCCCTGCTGGGCAGGCGCGGCGGCGGCGGCTCCAGCGCCTTCGTTGATCCGCGCGATCAACGCGCCGACCGCGACCGTGTCGCCTTCCTTGACCAGGGCTTCGCCGAACACGCCCGCGACCGGGGACGGGACTTCGACGGTCACTTTGTCGGTCTCGAGGCTGGCAATCGGTTCGTCGGCGGCGACGGCGTCGCCGGGCTGCTTGAGCCACTGGGCGAGCGTCCCTTCGGTGATCGACTCGCCGAGCGCCGGAACCTGAACGTCAGTCGCCATGATGATCCTTCACTGTGCCGCCACCACCCCCGCCGCCGCGCTCACTGCTACCTGCCCCGAGCTTTGTCGAGGGGTGCCCGAGAGCGTCGGCGATCAAGGCCGCCTGCTCCGCCGCGTGCCGCTTGGCCAGCCCGGTGGCCGGGGAGGCCGCGGCCCCGCGGCCGGCAAAACGCGGCCGCATCCCCTTGAACCCAGCGTCAGCCAGGCAGCATTCGAGCAAGTCCTCGGCGAACTGCCAGGCGCCGTTATTCTTCGGCTCCTCCTGCGTCCACACGACGGTCTTTAGATCAGGCATCGACTTCAGGCGCTTGACCAGGGGTTCGGACGGGAACGGATAGAGCTGCTCGATGCGCAACACCTCGACGTCGGTGTCGCCAGCCTCATCGCGCGCTTCCATCAGCTCATAGGCGAGCTTGCCCGAGCACAGCACCAGCCGCTTGGTCTGGCCTTCGGCCGGCGGGTTCAAATCGCCAAGGATCCGGCGGAAATGGCTTTCCCCGGTAAAATTGACGGCCTTCGAAACCGCGAGCCTGTGTCGCAACAGCGATTTCGGCGTCATCAGGATCAAGGGCTTACGGAAATCGCGCAGCAGCTGCCGCCGCAGGATATGGAAATAATTGGCCGGCGTGGTGCAATTGGCGACTTGCAGATTGTCCTCGGCACAAAGCTGCAAAAAGCGCTCGAGCCGCGCCGAGCTGTGCTCGGGACCCTGCCCTTCGAACGCGTGCGGGAGGAGTAGCACGAGGCCGCTCGCGCGAAGCCATTTCGCTTCGCCAGCGGCGATGAACTGGTCGATGATGGTCTGCGCGCCATTGGCAAAGTCGCCGAACTGCGCTTCCCACAGCACCAGGCAATGCGGATCGGCGATCGAATAGCCATATTCGAAGCCGAGCACGCCGAATTCCGACAGCGGGCTGTCGCGCACTTCGAAGCGCCCGCCCTCGACCTGGCACAAGGGGATGTATTTTTCGCCGGTCTGCTGATCGACCCACACCGCGTGGCGCTGGCTGAAGGTGCCCCGGCCGCTGTCCTGGCCCGACAGTCGAACGCCGTGGTCCTGGGCGATGAGGCTGCCGAATGCCAAGGCCTCGGCAGTCGCCCAATCGACGCCTTCGCCGCTGTTGAACATGGCTTTTTTGGCATCGAGGATCCGCTGCAGCGTCTTGTGGATTTGCAGGCGCTCGGGAACCTGGGTCAGGACCTTGCCAAGCTTGTTGAACTGGTCGTCG
>JBDSBX010000084.1:0-3610 GCA_039921365.1 Sphingomicrobium sp.
CGATCTCGACCTCGAGAGCATCTACACCACCCAGGACGTCGCGGTGGCGGTCGCCTTCCTGGTCACTGAGATCATCGAATATGCGATGCTCCACCGCCCCGACGAGCCGGTCGAAGTGGCGCTTCGCCGGACCAGCGAGCTGACCGCGCGGCTCGAGCTGAGCAGCCCGGTGCTGGTCCCGGACGCCGCCGAGGATACCGAGAAGAAACAGTTCGAGCGGGTGATCAGCGGGCTGGCCAAGCAATTGCGCTCCGCCCTCGAGCGCAAGCTTGGACGCTATTGCGTCGACTTGCCCGTTTTTCCCGGGCGCTAGGCCGGTTGGCGAATGTTTCGGGACCGGCGAAAAAAGTTCGACATCCCCGGAACCGTCGCCGAACACGATACGTTTACCACCTCGGATAGCGACCTTTTGCCCCCCCGCTCTCGCTATCCGCTAAAATGGGCCCGGAACCGCCAACCCTCCCCCCCGGTGGCGTTTCCGGGCCCTCCATTTGTCCGGGGCCCGTCCACACCAGTCGCTGAATTACTGAACCGGGCCGCGGTTGCGGCGCGCGGCGCGCCAGTGAGTCAGCCGGATCGCGAGGATCGCGAACTCGTATAAAGCGTAGAGCGGCACCAGTAGCAGCAGCATCGAGACGACATCGGGCGGGGTCAGCACCGCCGAGACCG
Organism: Sphingomicrobium sp.; assembly: GCA_039921365.1. GTDB lineage: Bacteria > Pseudomonadota > Alphaproteobacteria > Sphingomonadales > Sphingomonadaceae > Sphingomicrobium. Next base: position 670 of record JBDSBX010000084.1, read on the forward strand.
CCGCCGCGCCGACCACTGCATAGCGCCGCGACTTGGCCAATTGCTCGCGGGTGACGATGCCGGCGCGCTCGAGGATCATCAGCAGCACCGGCAGCAGGAAGGCGACGCCGAAGCCGAACAGGAAGCGCATCACGAACGACAAATAATTGCCGACCCCGGGCAGCGCTTCCTGTTGCACGCCGCCGATGTTGCCCTGGTAACTCAACAGGAAATGCAGCGCCCACGGCATCGCCAGGAAATAGGCAAAGCTCGCCCCCCCTGCGAAAAAGAACGGGGTCATCAGCAGGAACGGCAGGAACGCCTGCTTTTCCTTGATGTACATGCCCGGCGCGACGAACCGCCAGATCTGCGTCGCAAGCACCGGGAAGCTGATCATCAGCGCGGCGAAGAAGGCGACCTTTACCTCGACGAAAAAGGCCTCGAAAATGTCGGTGTAGATGAGCTTGCCCTGCCCTGCCTTGAGCAGCGGCTGGACCAGCACCGCGAAGATCGGCCGCGCGAAATAGAGGCAGATGAAAAAGCCGAAGGCAAGCGTCGCCGCGCACCACAGCAGGCGGCGGCGAAGCTCGATCAAATGGTCGAGCAGCGGCGCCTTGCGATCGTCGATGTCGGCGATCACGGCAGCGGCCGCTGGTTAGGCGGCGTGGGATCGTCATCGGGGGCAGCTGGCGCTTCGAGCGGCAAGGGCGGCTCGTCGTCCGGGTAGCTGGTCGGGTTGGGCAAGGCGGTCATCACGGGCTCGGGATAATCCCCGTCAGCCGGGTGAATTGAGAGAATGCGCTCATTCTCCTCGCGCCACTTGCGGTCCATCTCCTCGAGCTCGGCCTCGCGGATGACGTTTTCGACGCCCGAAGTGAAATGGCGGGCGTAGCCGCGGATCTGCCCGACCCAGCGGCCGACGGTCATCATCGTGCGCGGCAATTCCTTGGGCCCGATGAACAGCAAAGCAAGGACCGCGACGACAATCAGTTCGGAAGAGTCGACGCCGAACATCGACGGGTTGGCTTAGCGCGCGCTGTCGTCGGTCGGCGGCACGCTGGGCTCGGCCCGGACCGGGTCAGCGACACGCGGCTCGGGCGTAACGTCGATCGGCGGCTGCTGGTGCGGCGGGATCTGGCGCGTTTCGTCGCGGCGAACGTCGCGCTCACGCTTCTCATCGTCGTCCGACATGCCCTGCTTAAAGCTTTTGAGGCCCTTGGCGACGTCGCCCATCATAGCCGAGAAGCGGTTGCCGCCGAACAATAGCAGCAGGATGATCGCGAAAATGAGGATATGCCAGAGGCTGAAACCGCCCATGTAGATACTCCGGACAAAGGATGAGTCCCCTCTTAGTCCTCCTCGTCCCCGCTTTCCAGTTGCAGTTGCAGCGCGCCTTCATCGAGCGGGTCGAGCAGGCCGGCGGCTTTGAGATCGTCGATCCCCGGCAAGTCGCGGCGCGAGCCGAGGCCGAAGTGAGACAGGAACTCGGCTGTGGTCGCGTAGAACAACGGTCGACCGGGCCCTTCGCGGCGCCCGGCGGCGCGGACCCAGCCGGCGTCCATCAGCACGTCGATTGTCCCCTTGGAGATCTGGACGCCGCGAATGGCCTCGATCTCGGCCCGGCTGACCGGCTCGTGATAGGCAATGATCGCCAGCGTCTCGGTCGCCGCCCGCGACAAGCGCCGCGGCTCCTCGCGCGTCCGTCGCAGCAAATGGGCCAGGTCGGGCGCTGTCTGGAAATGCCAGCGCTCGCCGCGCTCGACCAGCTCCAGGCCCCGCCCCGCATAGTGATCGGCAAGCTCGGCCAGCGCCGCCGCGACGTCTCCCGGGCCGGCATATTCGGCGATTTCCGCGGCGCTCAGCGGGGTCGCGGACGCGAACAAAGTCGCTTCCACGGCGCGGGTGAATTCGTCCATCACGCCGACCGCAGCATGATTTGAGAAAAGGCAGCATCCTGGGCAATGTCGACCCGGCCGCGTCGGGCGAGCTCGAGTACCGCAACGAAGCTCGAGGCCAGCGCCGAACGGCGGAATTGCGGGTCCTGGGTCGCCGGCAGGAACGCCTCAAGCTCGGTCCAATCGAGATGGACGCCGAGCATCCGCCCGACCCGCTCCAGCGCTTCTTCAAGCGTCATCACCGAGCGCGGATGGACGACGTGGAGCGGCGGCGTCGCGCGCGCCTTGACCGTGCCATAAGCGGCGAACAGGTCGAACGGGCGCGCGTGCCAGGCCGAGGTGCGGATCAGCCGCAAGCCTTCGGGACCGCCGCGCGCAAACACGTCGCGGCCGATGCGGTCGCGGCCCAGCAGGCGCGCGCCGGCGTCGCGCATTGCGTCGAGGCGCTGGAGCCGTAGCTGAAGCCGCAGCGCGATTTCTTCGGCGCTCGGATCTGCCTCGGGGTCCCTGGGCAGCAGCAGGCATGATTTGAGGTAGGCCAGCCACGCCGCCATGACGAGGTAATCGGCGGCAATCTCGAGCTTGAGCGCCCGCGCCTCTGCTATGTATACGAGATATTGCTCGACCAGCTCGAGGATCGAGATCGCTGCGAGATCGACTTTCTGCGCGCGGGCCAGCGTCAGCAGCAGGTCAAGCGGCCCCTCCCAGCCGTCGATGTTGAGGGTCAGCTCGTCATCGGCGCCGATCGCCAGGTCGAAGGTGTCGCTGTCCATGGTTTCAGCCTGTCATTGCGAGCGAAGCGCGGCAATCCAGTTTCTTTGTTTGGGCTAGATTGCCGCGTCGCCCCGCTCCTCGCAATGACATATCGCAAGCGAAGCGAAGCAATCCAGCGGGTGTCCGGGCAGCGCAGACGTTGGATGCAAACGGCGTCTGGTTTCGAACCAGGACACTGCGGTGAAATACCGGACCTGTTTCAATGCGGACATTAAACCCAGCGGTTGCAACATTGGCGGACGATTCGTTGACATTCACGGGAGGCATGGGCAGCCCCGCGACGTGGCCATAAG
>JBDSBX010000085.1:0-8388 GCA_039921365.1 Sphingomicrobium sp.
TGTGCATTGCCTCGACGTCGGCGGGACCGATGCCGCGGGCGATGGGAATGAAGCGGAACTCGACCCCCGCCTGCCCCGCCGCTTCCTCGATTTCGCCGCTCAGCGGTTGGCCCTCATCCTCATGATCGGGGCGATTGTTGACGATCATGGTGACGCCCTGGCGCTGCAGCTCGGCGATGTCGGCAGCTGTAATTTGCCCGCTGACCAGCGTCCTGTCGTCAAGCTCGCGCAACATCGGTGGTCTCCTCGGGCAAATTCTCCTGGGCCGCGACGGCGGCCAGCATCGCTTCGCCATAACGCGCCAGCTTGGCTTCGCCAACGCCACTGACCTGGGCCAGCTGGCTCAAGGTGGTCGGCCGAGCGGCGGCAATTTCGCGCAGCGTCGAGTCGTGAAACACCACATAGGGCGGCACCCGGGCTTCGGCGGCGAGTGAGCGCCGGGCTTCACGCAAGGCTTCGAACATCGGGTCGGAGGGTTCGTTGCTTCGCTCGCGCCGCGATTTGCGCTTGCGAGCCGGCGGGACGGCGATCACCAGCGCATCCTCGCCTTTGAGAATCGACTTCGCGTTGGGGCCGAACGACAGGCCGCCGAACGCGTCGGCGCGGAGGGCATCGCGGGCGATCAGGGCGCGAGCGACCGGCCGGACCAACGCCAGCTCGTCGGCCGAGGCGATGCCGAACACCGACAAAAGATGATGGCCGAAGCCACGCACCTTCTCGCTGTCGTTGCCGGCCAGCACTTCAGCCAGATGCGCAACTCCGAAGCGCATTTCCGTTCGAAACGCCGCCGACAATAATTTGCGCGCGACTTCGCTGGCATCGATGGTTTGCGGCGGGTCGAGGCAATTGTCGCAATTGCCGCAGCGGTCGGGCGCGCTGTCGCCGAAGTGGCGCAGAAGGATCGCGCGGCGGCAGCTCGCGGTCTCGACCAGACCGGCGAGCGCATTCAATCGCTCGCGTTCTGGCGGCCGCCGTTCGGTCTCAACCTCCATTTCGATCCGCCGCCTGGCTTGGGCGAAATCCTCGGCGCCCCAGAACAGCCACGCCTCGGCCGGCTCGCCGTCGCGCCCCGCGCGGCCCGTTTCCTGGTAGAATGCCTCAATCGATTTCGGAATGCCGGCATGGGCGACGAAGCGAACGTCGGGCTTGTCGATGCCCATGCCGAAAGCGACCGTCGCGACCATCACCATCTCTTCGGAAGCCACGAAGGCCGCTTGGTTGCGGGCCCGGACGGGTGCCTCGAGCCCGGCGTGATAGGGCAGGGTCGGGCGTCCCGTCGCGGCCAATTGCTCGGCCAGCCGCTCGGCCTTGTCGCGGCTCTGGACATAGACGATGCCTGGACCGGGCTGGTCGTTCAGGAGCTGCTTGAGCTGGGCACCGATGCCGTCGCGCGGCCGGACGTAATAGCGGAGATTGGGCCGGTCGAAACCGGCGAGCATCAAGCCTGCCTCAGGGATGCCAAGCTGGGCGAGAATGTCGGCGCGGGTTCGCGCGTCCGCCGTCGCGGTCAGGGCGAGGCGCGGCACGTCGGGATGGGCATCGAGCAACGGCCGTAGCAAACGATAATCGGGCCGGAAGTCGTGACCCCATTCGCTGACGCAATGTGCCTCGTCGATCGCAATCAGCGCCAACGGCACGCGCTCGATTAGCCGCCGAAATCCTTCGGTCGTCGCCCGTTCCGGTGCGACGTAGAGCAGGTCGAGCTCGCCAGCGCGAAACTTGTCGATGGTCGCATCACGGTCGCTATCCGCCGAAGTCAGCGACGCGGCGCGGATACCGAGCGTGTCGGCGGCGCGGATCTGATCATGCATCAGTGCGATCAGCGGCGAGATGACGAGCGCGGTTCCGTCCCGGACCAGGGCCGCGAGTTGGTAGCAGAGCGATTTGCCCGAACCGGTCGGCATCACCGCCAGCGTGCCCTCGCCGGCGATCACCCGCGACACCACTTGCTCCTGGACGCCGCGAAACGCATCAAACCCGAACACGCTTTTCAGCAGTGGAAGCGGGTCTTTGGTCACTCGGCGGCCTCCGAGGTTTCTTCCCGCAACCGCTCGGCCGCCTGGCGGTCCCACAGCTCGGCGTAAAGGCCGTTGCCGTCGAGCAATTGTTCGTGCGTGCCACACTCGGCGACGCGGCCATCATCGAGCACGACGATCTGGTCAGCGCCAACCACGGTCGAGAGGCGATGGGCGATGACGATCGTCGTCCGGTTGCGCGACACCCGGTCGAGCGTGTCCTGGATCGCTTGTTCGGTGCGGCTGTCCAATGCGCTGGTGGCCTCGTCGAGGACCAGAATCGGCGGGTTCTTGAGCAGGGTGCGGGCGATCGCGACGCGCTGTTTTTCGCCGCCCGACAGTTTGAGGCCGCGCTCGCCGACCATCGCCCCATAGCCTTCGGGCAAAGCGGCGATGAAGTGGTCGATCGCCGCGCCCTTCGCGGCGCCTTCGATGTCCGGCTGGCCGGCGCCATCGCGGCCGTAGCCGATGTTGTAGCCGATGCTGTCGTTGAACAGCACGGTGTCCTGCGGGACGATGCCGATCGCGCCCCGCAGGCTGGATTGCGCCACCCGTGCAATGTCCTGCCCGTCGATCGTAATGCGTCCGGCGGTTGGGTCGTAGAAGCGATAGAGCAACCGGGCGAGGGTCGACTTGCCGGCGCCCGACGGCCCGACGACCGCCACCGTGGTCCCGGGCGGAACGTCGATGTCGAGGCCCTTCAGAATCTCTCGCTCGGGGTCGTAGCCGAACTGCACGTCCTCGAACCGCACGTGCCCCTTGGTCACCACCAGCGATGGCGCGCCGGGAGCATCGGTGACTTCCGTCGGCGTATCGAGCAGGTCGAACATTGCCTCCATGTCGATCAGGCCCTGGCGGATCGAGCGATAGACCCAGCCGAGCATGTCGAGCGGCCGGAACAGTTGCAGGAGCAGCGAATTGACCAGCACCACGTCGCCCGGCGTGAAACGCCCCTGGCTCCAGCCCCAGACGGTAAAGGCCATCGCTCCGGCCATCATCGCGTTGGTGATCAGCGACTGACCGATGTTGAGCCAGGCAAGCGAGGTTTCGTTCTTGACCGCGGCCCGGGCGTAAGCGCCGATCGCCTCGTCGTAGCGCTTGGCCTCGCGCTCCTCGGCGCCGAAATATTTGACCGTCTCGTAGTTGAGCAGCGAGTCGACGGCGCGCCCGATCGCGCGATTGTCGACCTCGTTCATCTCGCGCTGGACGCGCGCCCGCCAGTTGGTCACGGCCCGAGTGAAAGCGATGTAGATGGCGACGATGGTCAGCGTGGCGACGACGAGGCCGGGTCCGAACTTGATCCAGAAGATGACGCAGATTGCACCCAGCTCGATGATTGTCGGGGCGATGTTGAACAGGAGGAAATAGAGCATCATGTCGATGCTCTTGGTGCCTCTCTCGACGATCTTGGTCAGGCTTCCGGTGCGGCGTTCGAGGTGAAAGCGAAGCGACAGATCGTGGACGTGGCGGAACACTTCGCCGGCGAGTTTGCGCGCGGCGCGCTGCCCGACCTTTTCGAACAAGGCGTTGCGCAGATTGTCCGACAACACACCGGCAAAGCGCGCGGTCGCATAGCCCGCGACCAGCCCGGCGACGACGCCGAAGGCCGCGGTCCCGGCCGACATTCGATCGATGATCGCTTTGTAGGCAAACGGCATCAGCAGGACCGCTGCCTTGCCGGCCAGCACCAGTAGCACCGCGGCGATCACCCGCGTCTTCAATTCCGCTTCGCCCTTCGGCCACAGCATCGGCAGGAAGCGCAGCAGCGTCCGATAGCCGCCGTTCTCCTTCACCATGCCTGCCGCCGATGCTGCCATCGGTCATAGGTAGGAACGCCGGCCGCACCCGGCAAACGATTATGGCGACAGGATTGGAACCGTTGGGTGAATTGGTGGTTTTTAAAAGCCTATGGGACCCGGATACTTCATCATCGCGATCCTCGGTTGCGCCGATGGTGGCACGGCTTGCGCCCCCGTGGCGACGGTGCCGGTCCATTATGCATCCCAGGACGCCTGCGCCGCCGCGGCTCCCGACGCGCTGCTCGACAACAGCGATCTCGATTTCCCAACCCTGGTCGCCGAATGCCGCGCGGTTGCGCCACCGAAGTCGGCGTCCGATGATCGCCCCAAGCAGGATCCGGTTGAAGCACGCCGGAGCTGATGTCCGATCTCGCGGAGCCGATGATCGACGAAGACGCGCTCCCCGGTCACGAAAGCAGTTTACCCGCTCGCTCTCGCAAAATCTGGTCAAGGCGGGCGTGCGAGTTAACGCCGTGGCGCCGGGTCCCATCTGGACTCCACTCAATCCGATAGGCGGCAAGCCCGAAGGCATTCCCGATTTTGGCAAGGACACGCCGATGGGCCGGGCAGGGCAACCCAACGAAGTCGCGCCCGCCTTCCTGTTCCTGGCCTGCGACGATGCCAGTTACATGACCGGGCAGGTGCTGCACCCCAATGGCGGAACCGTCGTCAACGGCTGCGGCCGTAATTTCCTCCTCTTTGGGGAAATTTTCCCAATTGACGGCGTGAAATCCCAGCCATTCTTGCCGCTTCGGCAAATGCATCATTGAAACCATTACATTTTTTTCGATTGGCATGCTTCCTGCAATATTGAGGCGTGGGCTCAATTAAGAGCCTGCACAAAAGGGAGATACCAATGTTCACCATGTTCGCACCCGGCCGCGAGACCGCCGCTTCATTTGCCGCGGCGTTCGTCACCGCGATTTTGTTCGTCAGCGCCGCCGTCGGCCCACTGCCGATCGCCTGATCCCTCATTTCGAATCGAGAGTTGCAATGAACCAGCGTTTCCTTCTCAACCGCGAGCAGGCCAAAGTCATGGGAGTCGCCGCCGGCCTCGCCGACTGGACCGGCGTCGACGCCCTCGTCATCCGCCTCGGCCTGGTTATCGCCACGCTGCTCACCGGCCCGGTGATGATCCTGCTCTACATCCTGACCGGCTGGCTCGCCTCCGACCGCTAGGTTCGGACGGCGGCCAGCCAGCTGGCGCTTCTGATCACTTAATCGGTTCGGCGCAGCCCCTCCTGACCTCGCCGTTGACGGTCAGATCGACGGCAAGCTGGTAGCGATTGTCCGACATGCCATCGGAGCAGTTGACGGCCGGGGTGGTCCGCAGCACAAACGGCTTGCCAGCAAAATTTCCCGTCCAGATCCCGCCCTGCGGCCCGGTGTTGAACCGCGCCCACACCCGCGTCCCTTTCTGGTCCTCGGGGGTCGAGTAAGTGACGCACCTTCCCTCGATCCGGGCGCCCCAGAAAGGCTCGGTCCCGACCGCCCGCAAGGGCGTCATGCGCAGCAGGTCACCATCTTGAACGAGACAGGGGCTGGTCGCCGACGCCGGTTTCGATGCCGCCTGACCCGCCGCGCTCGCCTGGTTGAAGCAAGCAGTGACGAAGGCGCGCGCGAGATCAGCCGGTGGAGTGGGGTACGGACCGCTGTTCTGCGCCCCATAGCTCGCGGCAACGGGGCCGGCGACAAGCCCTTTCAGATCGTCCGGGATCGGCCCCGACCCGCTGACCACGCCGCGTTGCGCGTCCCCGCGCGGATCGGCAACCAAAGCGACGGCATTCCCGCCGCTGCCAAACGATAGTCGCTCCTCGCTGCCGATCGGTTTGAAGGACGGAATGTTGACCAGCAGGAGATTCTGGCCCGCCGGACAGAAAAGACGAATGGCGGTGCCGCCCAAAGCCTCGAGCCACGCCAGCGCCACTCCGTCGCCGTTCGCTTGTAAGTCCCAATGGGGGGCAGTGGCCGGCTGTGCGGCATTGGTGCCGCCAGCGTCAGGTTCAGCCGCCGTGCGCGGACTGCAACCTTGAAGCGAGAGGGCGGCGGCCACCAGCAATGTCACGATGCGCATACCAGCGTCTCCCTGCAAGGTCGGTAACACTGGCAGCAACCCCGGTTGCACTGCAAGGGCCTGCGCCGCTATCTGCGGTACAAAGGAGCAGACCGGATGAAAATGCCTCTCATCGCTTTTGTTTTGTCAGTCACCGTCACGGCACCGGCGATGGCGGCGCTTCCCGTTGGCGCGAAGGCCCCTGACTTCGTCACCGTCGGTGCGATTGCCGGCAAGCCCTTCCGGCTCCACCTGGCAAAAGAGCTCCGCAAGGGACCCGGTGGTCCTCTACTTTTACCCAAAGGCTTTCACCAAGGGCTGCACGCTTGAAGCCCATGCGTTCAGCGAGGCGAGCGCCGACTTCCGCAAGGCGGGTGCCCGGGTTATCGGGATGTCTGCCGACGACCTTCCTACTCTCAAGCGCTTTTCGGTTGAGGAATGCCGCAATGCTTTTCCCGTTGCGACCGCGACAGGGGCGACGATCAAGGCCTACGACGTGGCCATGCCGGTCGTCGGCAAGCTCACTACCATGTCCAATCGGACGAGTTATGTGATCGGTCGTAATGGCCGGATCGCCTTCGTCCATTCGGAGCTCGACTGGAGCAAACATGTCTCTTTGTCGCTCGCCGCGGTTCGAGCACTCAAGAAAAGATAGCGAATTCGCTCCGTTCACCCCGCCACCGTCACGGCTCGCCGTTGCCGGTTAAGTTTCGATTTACCATACGCTTCCGTAACGTCTCTTCGAATGTTCCTCATTCACCCGGGGATTGGCCCTTGTGGCCGAAAGGGGAATTATGCGACATTTGCGGATGTTAAGAGCGCTCGTCGGCGGGGCTGGCTTAGCGGCCTGCCTGGCCTTGCTCGCCGGCCAGGCTCGCGCCGCTTCGGCGGACTATCTTCCCGAGCCAATTCTTGTCACCAGCCGGCAAGCGCCGGCCAACCCGGATTTGTTCGGCACTGTCGCGCTGCCCATCCGTGCCGATCGCTACGCCGCTGGGTGGCGGCGTGCCCGGCTCGACGCATCCTCTTTGCCCTCGATGCAGAGGCTAGTTGCACCGGCGCGCGGTTTGAGCCGAGAACAGCAAGTCGCCTACATTCAGGCTGCCGTGACCCGCAGCATCCGTTGGATGTCCGACGCGACCGAATGGGGCCGCCACGATTATTGGGCGAGTGCCGCCGAGACGCTTGAGCATGGCGCCGGCGACATGGAGAACCGGGCGATCGTCAAGATGCAGGCCCTGAGGTCGCTCGGCTTTTCCGCCCGCGATCTCTACATGACCATCGGCCGTGACAAGGTCGGCGGCCCGATCACCGTGCTCATGGTCCGGGTCGGCCGGCAATTTTATGTCCTGGATGACCTTGGTGGCGCCCCCGTTCAGGCCGAGCGCCGCTCGGGATTTGAGCCGATGCTGACCCTTGGCGGGGACATGGCCTGGATCCACGGTCATCGCATTGCCGGCGGAGCAGTCCGGGCCCGCGTGCCGCGGATAGCCGCTTCGAGGTAGACGAACTCGTCGACAACCGATAACCCTGTTTCACTGTCGGAACCAATCGCTCGCGTCGTGCGCTTGGTGTCGGCTGTTTTGCAATCAGGGGAATATAATGAAGATCACCACCACTCTCGCCGTCGCCGTTGGGCTTGCTGCCCTCGCCGGCTGCAACCAGTCTCCGAAGGAAGAGGCCGCCGACAATATCGAGGCGAATGCCGAAATGACGGCCGACAATCTCGAGGAAGCCGCTGACAATGCGACGAACGAGGCCACCGAGGATTCGCTCGAGAACAAGGCCGACGCAACTCGCGAAGCCGGCGAAATGAACGCCGACGCGGCCCGCGACGGTGCTGACGCCGACGGCAACAGCGCCAACTAGTCGACCCGATGGGTTAGGGACGGGCGCCTGTCGGCAAGACAGGCGCCCGTTTTCATGTCTATAGTCTGACAGTGGGACCGCGACCGCGCGGCCCGAGCCGGGAGAATGATGATGGCTAAAGGCCAGAAGAAATCGAACAAGGAGGCGCGCAAGCCGAAAGCCGACAAGGGCAAGAAGCAGAACGCCTCCAATCCGTCCACCAAGGAAGGCGTGGTCCGCGGCCTCGAGAACTTCAAGAACTAACTGTTCTCGCTTGCGGGATAGGAAAGCGGGCCTTGCGGGGTATTCCCGGACAGGGCACTCCTATGGGGCGGCGATCGCAGCGGCAATGTCGCGCATTTTCATTGAGTGGTGACAATACGGGCCCGAAATGGTTACGGGTGCGTTGTTCATCGCATGAAACACACAAAAATAGTCCGCCCCGCGATGACTGCGCTTGCCGCCGCCATTGCCTTGTCGTCCGCGCCAATTCTTGCGCAGAGCACCGATATCCCGGTCGACCCCACCGCGACACCGGTCATCGAAACGACGCCGGTGCCAGTCGCTGCCGAGCCGATCGCTCCCGCTGCCGCCACGACGATTGTGGCTGATCCAGTAACCACGAAACCATCAGTCGCGCCCGCCCGCAAAGCAACGGCCACCAAGCCCGTTG
>JBDSBX010000086.1:0-5169 GCA_039921365.1 Sphingomicrobium sp.
ACGACCCCGACACCATCCTGTTCCGGCTCGGCAAGGGACGCCTGATCCAGCAATCGCCGAAGTTTGCGGCGCCGCGAACCTTGTCGTTCGACAGCTATGATTTGCCGATCAACCTGCCCGCGGTCGATCGCTTTCGAAGCCGCGGGCATGAGCATGAGGAGCTGACCCTCAACGAGCTCGCCGGCGAGGTTTATGGCGAAAAAGCCAACGGCAAGGACCGCCTCGCGGCCGAAGCCAATCTCCATTTCCGGCTCGTCGAAGTGGTGATGATGCTGATGCTGCCGGTGCTTGCGGTGTCGCTTGCCGTGCCGCCCAAGCGAAGCTCATCGTCGCTCGGAATCTTCCTGGGGATCGTGATCGTGGTCGCCTACCACAAGGTCAACCAGTATGCGGAGCAGGCCGGCGCCCAGGGTCGGATCGAGCCGATCATCGCCTTGTGGGTGCCGCTAATCCTGTTGGCGGGGATGATCTGGTGGATGTACCATGTGCTCGCCCACAAGCCGGGTGGCAAGCCGATCGGTGCGCTTGAGCGAGGGTTTGCCAAGGTTGGCCGCACGCTGCGCTCGCTCCTGCCGCGGACGCAGCGCGCATGATCAACCTGCGCTTCTTTCCGTCGCGGCGGGTCGCTTTCTACACCGTCCGCCTGTTGCTGACGCGCAGCCTGGCTGTGCTGGTGTCGCTGGTCCTCATTCTGATGACCCTCGACCTGCTCGGCGAGTCCGGCAAGATTCTCGCCGTTCCCGGCAATGGCGACGCCGAGCTGTGGCAATATGTCGGGCTTCGCGTGCCGCTCCTGACCGCGCGCTTCCTGCCGTTTTCGGTGCTGCTCGGAACGCTGATCGCCTTTGCCGGCCTCAACCAGCACAGCGAAGTCATCGCCATGAAGGCCGCGGGCATTTCCGCCCACCAGATCCTCGCTCCGCTGATCGTCACCAGCCTCGGGATTGCGGCCGTGGCGTTCGCCTTCAACGAAACGGTCGTCATCAAGGCGGCGCGGACCGTGACGGCGTGGAACGACAACGACTATCGGCCGATTCCGCCCGAGAGCGACTTGCTGTCCAACGTCTGGGTGCTGGCCGGCGACGATCTGGTGCGCGCCCGGCAGGTCGTCGGCCAGGGCAATCGGCTGCGCGCCACCGGGCTCACCATTTACGATCGCCAAGGCGGCACGTTGCGCCAGGTGATCAACGCCGAGCGCGCGCGGCCGGCGGGCGATGCCTGGCTGCTCGAAAAGGTGCGGGTTTATGATGCGACCATGAATTTGATGGTCGCCAAGCCGCGGATGGTTGCGCTTCAGGGCGTGGAGCCCGATCGGTTGACGCTCGCCAAGGTCGATCCCGAGCAGCTCGATTTCTTCACGCTGCGTGATCGCATTGACCAGCTGGAACGGGCCGGGCGCCACGCCGACGAGGCGCGGGCCGGGCTGTGGCATAAGATTTCGGGGCCGCTGTCGACGTTGCTGATGCCGCTCTTGGCGGCGGTGGCGGCGTTCGGCCTCGCCCGCTCCGGCCAGGTACTGCTTCGGGCAACTGTCGGCATGGCGCTCGGCTTCGCTTATTTCGTCGCCGACAATTTCAGCCTGGCGATGGGCAATGTCGGTGCCTATCCGCCGCTCCTCGCCGCCTGGGCGCCGTTCATCCTGTTCCTGTTGATCGGCGAGACCGTCCTCATCCGCTCGGAAGAATAGGTTCAGCGGCCGCCGGTGCTCCGCGCCAAGCGCACGACCAACGGCGACAGGCCGCGATGGCTCGCGTCGTGGTAGATCGAGGCGGCATCGAGCTTGGCGCAGATACGGCGGTGAGCCTCCCCCAGCGCATGATAGGGCAGCCCGGGAAGCAAATGGTGAAGCGCGTGGTAACGCAAGCCCACTGGCGCCCATAAGGCCGGAAGCGCGGTCGGCGGCGGCACGTTGACGCTGTCTAGATATTGGGCGGTGACGCTCATCGCTTCGCCGTCATTCTCCCAAAGGTGCGCGACCAAAGTTCGGACCTGGTTGAGGAACATTACGCCAGAGGCGACGCCTAGGAAGATTGCGAAAGCGCGCAGTGGAATGATGCCGGTCGCGACCATCGCCAGCAACGCGATCGCCCAGACGCTGGTGGCGGCCTCCTGCCAACGCCACTGGCGGGCGAGATCGCCTGTCGCCGGCTTGCGGCGGAACGCCGGGTTGATCTGCAACCCGGAATAACGGGCAACGACCAGCGCCCGCAGCCGGGGTGAGAGGAGCGACAGCGGGGCCAGCACCGCGAACCGGACCAGCAAGGCGATCGGCGCGAGCAGCGAAACCACCAGGAAGATCGGCAACGTCCACGGCTTCATCAGCGCGAGCGGCAGATATTCGGGATCGTTAGCGGTGCCGTAATAGGTCTTGGCATGGTGCTGGTTGTGGACTCCTTCGTACATGAAGGAGGGCACGAGAAGCGGCACGCCGATCAGCAAATTCCACACCAGCCGGAAGCCGCGGACCGCGCCCTGCTTGATGTGGGTCAGTTCGTGAATGAAGCTGCCCGCCCGGTACAGGGCGAGCACCGCGATCAGTCCGGCGAGAGCCGCCAGCCACGCCGATGGTGCCAGCATCGCGGTGAGCAGCGCGCCATATCCAAGCAGCGCCGAAGCCATCAGATCGGCCCAATAGATCGCGCCGCGCGGGGTATTGAGATCGCGGGTTAAATCGGCGGCAGCGCGAAGCATCGCCTTGTCGTCCGTCACCGGCGCACGGCCGGGCCGCCCGACGGCGTCGGACGCGCCGCCAGCGGCTCGCTCAAGGATTGCCATGTCGCTCATTCGTGCCTGTCCCAGCTGGACTGAGATAATAGCGCGATCATGGCCTTGCAATGAACCGAGGGGCCGCGCGGCTGGCACTGAGGCCCCTGACGCGCTAGCCAAAGGCAATGCCGAGCGCTCCACCGACCGTCCACCGCGTCGCCTCCAAAGCCGACCGCAATCGCTTCGTCGACTTCGCCTGGGACGTCTACAAGGACGACCCGGCCTGGGTGCCACCGTTGAAAGACGAAGTGCACGGCCTGCTCAATCCGAAAAAAAACCCGTGGTTCGAGCATGGCCAAGCCGAAACATGGTTGGCGACGCGCGGCGAACGGGTCGTCGGCCGGATCAGCGCCCAGGTCGACGATCTGGTTCAGGTCCACATGGGCGAGGGCACCGGCCAGTGGGGAATGTTTGAGGCCCTCGAGGGAGAAGCGGCTGCGGCGCTCATCGCGGCCGCCGAGGACTGGTTACGCGGCGAGGGCATGACCCGCGCACTGGGGCCGATCAGCCTGTCGATCTGGGACGAGCCCGGCCTCGAGATCGAAGGTTTCGACGAGCCGCCAACGGTGATGATGGGCCACCACCGCCCCGAATATCGCGGCTGGATCGAGGCGGCGGGCTATTCGAAGGCCAAGGATTTGCTGACCTATGAACTCGATATTCGCGGCTGGAGCGATCCGCTGATCGACCGGCTGATTGCGGCCGGGGAACGCAGTTCTCGGATCGTCATCCGCACCGTCGACAAGTCACGGTTCGCCGAGGAAGCCCGGATTATCCTCAACCTGTTGAACGACGCCTGGTCGGACAATTGGGGCTATGTCCCGCTAACCGAAGCGGAGATCGCTTATGCCGGCAAGAAATTGAAGCCGATCATCTACGAACCATTGGTGCGCATCGCCGAGGTCGACGGCGAGCCGGTCGCCTTCATGCTGACTTTGCCCGACATCAACGAACTGATCGGCGACCTCGATGGCCGCCTGTTCCCGTTCGGCTGGGCAAAACTGCTGTGGCGGCTTCGCAAACCGCGCACCCGGCGATTGCGGGTGCCGCTGATGGGCGTCGCCAAGAAGTTGCACGGTACGCGGCTGGCGAGCCAGCTGGCCTTCATGCTGATCGAATTCACGCGCCGGCCGGCGGTGGCCGATTTCGGCGCCACTCACGGCGAGTTCGGCTGGATCCTCGAGGACAATAAGGGAATGCTGTCGATCGCCGAACTGCCCGGCGCGAAGGTCAATCACCGCTACCGGATTTTCGAGAAGCGGCTGAACTAGGCCAATTCGACCCAGGTCGGGGCGTGGTCGCTCGCTTTCTCCTGGTCGCGCACCCATTTGTCGACACCAGAGCCGCGCAAGCGATCGGCGGCTTCGGGCGAGCACAGCAGATGGTCGATGCGAAAGCCGGCGTCGCGCTGCCAACAGCCGGCGGTGTAATCCCAAAAGGTGTAGAGCCGCTCTTCGTTGGGGCGCAGCGCGCGCAAGGCGTCAGTCCAGCCCTGGTGGATGATCGTGCGGTAGGCGGCGCGAGTCTCGGGCTGGAGCAGCGCGTCGTGCGCCGTCGCCTTGGCCGAGAACACGTCGCGATCCTCGGGCACCACGTTCCAGTCGCCGGCAAGCACGGTCGGCCGCTCGGCGGCCAGCAGCTCGCGCGCATGGCTGCCAAGCCGATCCATCCATTTGAGCTTATAGTCGAATTTCTCGGTGCCGACTGGATTGCCGTTGGGCAAATAGAGCGAAGCGATGACCACGTCGCCGACTTCGGCCTCGATATAGCGGCTGTGGCTGTCGTCCGGATCACCGGGCAGGCCTGTGCGCCGAAGCTTGGGCGTGTCGCCTTGAGCAAGGATCGCCACGCCGTTGAACCCCTTCTGCCCGTGCCAGACGGCGCCGTATCCGGCCGCCTCGATATCGGCGATCGGCAGCGATTCATCGGCGCATTTCAATTCCTGGAGACAGACAGCGTCGGGCTTCTCGCGCTCCAACCACTCGACGAGCCGCGGCAGGCGCGCTCGGATGCCGTTGACGTTGTAGGTCGCCAGCCTCACTTCAAACGGAGAAGCTCGAGCCGCAACCGCAGCCGGAGGCGGCGTTTGGGTTGGTCACCTTGAAGGCCGCGCCGCCGAGATCTTCGACGAAATCGACGGCCGATCCCCGCACCAGGTCGAGGCTGGTCGGGTCGACGACCAACTGGACGCCGCCGGTTTCGGCGATAGTGTCGTCGGCTTCCGCGGCCTCGGCGAGTTCGAACTTGTAGGTAAAGCCGGCGCAACCGCCACCGTCGACCGCGAGGCGCAGGATGGCCGGCTTGGACTGGCGCTCGGCAATGGCCGCAACGCGCTTGGCGGCACTGTCGGTCAGGAAGATCTGGGCGTCGCTCACAGGAGCGAGATAGGGACGAGGCGACTTG